>NZ_JBHXKA010000065.1:0-43193 GCF_042722885.1 Streptomyces sp. NPDC058401 | reverse complement strand
GACGGGCTGCTAGCGGGGTACCGGGCGGCGCCCGGACCCCCTGGGGCTCCGCCCCAGACCCCGCGCCTCAAACGCCGGCGAGGCTGGATTTGCGCAGCCCGAGCGATAGCGGGGCTGGACTTTCGCGACCCCGGCTGGAGAGGTCCGGGCGGCCGAGCACGCCCCGTCAGACCCCCCAAGCTCCCAGTAGCCGCACCATCGACCGGTCGAAGACCGCCGCCGGGTCCGGGAGTTCGCCCGGGATGCCCTGGGCCGTGGCGAGGACGCCCGCCAGGAGGGGGTAGTCGCCCGTCGCCAGGCGGGAGCCCAGCCAGGCCGCGCGTACGCCTTGTTCGGCGGCTTCGTCCCAGGGGAGCTGGCGGGCCCGTTCGGCCAGGGCCAGTTCGCCCGAGACGAAGGCCGCGACCGTGCCGTTGACCGCGGCGATCAGTTCCAGTTTCTCGCCGCCCGGGGCGTCGAGCGGGACCAGGCAGGCCAGGCTGTGTTCCAGGTACCGCAGGGCGTTCGGGCCGAATCCGTGGGCCGGGCTCAGCAGTCGGGGCAGCCAGGGGTGGCGGTGCATGACGGCCCGGGTCTGGCGGGCCAGTGCGAGCTGGTCGGCCCGCCAGTCGCCGGTCGGCGGCACGAGGTCGTACTCCCCGCTGACCGCGTCGACCATCAGCTCGTACAGGTCCTCCTTGCGCGGCACGTAGTTGTAGAGGGACATGGTCCCGGCCCCGATCCCGGCTGCCACGCGCCGCATGGAGACGGCGTCGATCCCCTCCTCGTCGGCGATCCGCACCGCCTCGGCGGCGATCGAGTCGCGGCTGTGCGCGGGCCGGGGGCCGCGGCCGGCCCGCGGCGGGCGGGCCCAGATCACTTCGGGTTCAGCGGAGCGGCCGCTGGGTGTCATCGCTCATCACCTCGTCCATCCTCACCATCGTAGTTACGTACAGCGTACGTAGTCATGTAGGGTGCAGCACATGACTACTACGTACGCCGTACTTAGTGAGGGTCTGGAGAAGAGCTACGGTGAGGTCCACGCCCTGCGCGGCCTCGACCTCGCCGTCCCGGAGGGCACCGTCTGCGGGCTCCTCGGCCCCAACGGCGCGGGCAAGACCACCGCCGTCCGCATCCTCACCACCCTCACCGAACCCACCGCCGGCCGCGCCCTCGTCGCGGGCCACGACGTCACCCGGGACCCGGCGGCCGTCCGCCGCGCCATCGGGGCCACCGGCCAGTACGCCTCCGTCGACGGCGACCTGACCGGAGCCGAGAACCTCCGCCTCTTCGCCCGCCTCGCCGGACTGCGCGGCCGGGCCGCCCGGGACCGCGCCGGCGAGCTGCTCGAGGAATTCGGCCTCACCGAGGCCGCCGACCGGGTGGCCGGCACCTGGTCGGGCGGCATGCGCAGGCGGCTCGACCTGGCCGCCGGGCTGGTCACCCGGCCCCGCGTGCTGTTCCTCGACGAGCCCACGACCGGTCTCGACCCGGCGGCCCGCGAGCAGATCTGGACGGCCGTACGGGACCTCGCGCGGGAGGGCACCACCGTGCTGCTCACCACCCAGTACCTGGAGGAGGCCGACCGGCTCGCCGACGACATCGTGGTCGTGGACCACGGCCGGGCGGCCGCCACCGGCACCCCGGCCGAGCTCAAGGCCCTGATCGGCGCCTACGCCGAGGTGTCCGTCGACGCCGCCGAGGCCCTCGCGGGCGCCGCCGCCGTGCTCGACCGGCTGACCGGCGGGCTGCCCGTCCTGGACCGGGAGCGGCTCACCGTCGGTGCGACCGTGCTCGACTCCGGGCTCACCCTGCCGCGGATCGTGCGGGCGCTCGACGCGGCCGGCATCGCCGTCACCGACGCGAGCCTGCGCCCGCCCAGCCTCGACGAGGTGTTCCTGCGCCTCACCGGACCCCGCCCCGCCCCCGAGCTGAAGGAGAACGCAGCATGAGCACCCTGCTGACCGACGGCGGCGCCGTCTTCACCCGCCAGCTCCAAAAGGCCCGGCACGCCCCGGCCCTGCTGATCCTCACCCAGACCATGCCGATCACCATGCTGCTGTTCTTCGGCTACGTCTTCGGCAGCGCGCTCGCCATGCCGGGCTCCGAGTACCGGCAGTTCCTGGTTCCGGGGCTGCTCGCCGCCACCGCCGCGAACGGCCTGATGACCGGCATGTTCACCGCAGCCCAGGACGCGCACCGCGGGGTGATGGACCGCTTCCGGACCCTGCCGATGAGCCGCAGCGCGGTGCCGCTCGGACAGACGGCCGCGGACCTGCTGACCACCGGCGTGTCGATGGTGCCGCTGATGCTGGTGGGGCTGGCCATGGGCTGGCGGACGGAGAACGGGCTCCCGGGGGCGCTCGGAGCCCTCGGCATCCTGCTGCTGTTCCGCTTCGCCACCGCGTGGATGGGCACCTACCTCGGCCTGCTGAGCAAGAGCGAGGAGGCCGCGGGGCAGCTCGGCAGCGCCACCTTCATCCTGCCGCTGCTCTCCAGCGCGTACCTGCCGACGGCCGGGCTGCCCGGGTGGCTGCGCACGGTCGCCGAGTGGAACCCGATCAGCGCGGTCGCCACCGCCGTGCGCTCGCTGTGCGGAAATGCCGGCGGCGAGGCCGCGGCCGGCGCCGCCTGGCCGGTGGCGCACCCGGTCGCCGGGGCGCTGCTGTGGTCGCTGGTGCTGCTGGCCCTGTTCGTGCCCGCCGCCACGCGCCGGTTCGCGCGCGGCCAGGGGTGACAGACCGGGCCGCACCCGGTAGGCAGGGCCCATGACTATCGAGCCCCTTCCCCTCGACGGCATCACCGTCGTCTCCGTCGAACAGGCCGTCTCCGCACCCTTCGCCACCCGTCAGCTCGCCGACCTCGGCGCCCGGGTGATCAAGGTGGAGCGGCCCGACGGCGGGGACTTCGCCCGCGGGTACGACACCGCCGCGCACGGTCTCGCCTCGCACTTCGTGTGGGCCAACCGGGGGAAGGAGTCGATCGCGCTCGACCTCAAGGACCCGCGCGGGCGTGAGGTCCTGCACCGGCTGCTCGACGGGGCCGACGTGTTCGTGCAGAACCTCGCCCAGGGGGCCGCCGCCCGGCTCGGTCTCGACTCGGCCGCGCTGTGCGCCCGCTACCCCCGGCTGGTCGCCGTGGACGTCTCGGGCTACGGACCCGAAGGCCCGTACGCCCACAAGCGGGCCTACGACATGCTCGTCCAGTGCGAGGCCGGCCTGGTCTCGGTGACCGGCACCCCGGAGCAGCCGGTCAAGGCGGGGATCCCGGCGGCGGACATCGCGGCCGCCATGTACGCCTTCTCGGGCGTGCTCGCCGCCCTGCTGCGGCGCGGGACCACCGGGCGCGGGGGCAGGGTGGAGGTGTCCATGCTGGACGCGCTGGCCGAGTGGATGGGGCATCCGCTGCACCACACCATGCACGGCGGGGAACAGCCGGTGCGGACGGGCCTCGCCCACGCAGTGATCGCGCCCTACGACGCCTATGCGACGGCGGACGGGGACCGGGTGCTGCTGTCGGTGCAGAACGACCGGGAATGGCGGCGCCTTGCCGAACAGGTGCTGGAGCGGCCTGAGTTGGCCGAGGATCCGGGGTTCGCGACGAACTCCGCGCGCACCGCGAACCGGGTGAAGACCGATGCGGTGGTCGCCGAAGCGCTGGGCCGGCTGGGCGCGGACGCGGCCATCGGGCGGCTGGAGGCCGCGGGCATCGCCTGCGCGCGGCTGAACTCGGTGGCGCAGCTCGCCGCGCACCCGCAGCTGGAGGCCCGGGACCGCTGGCGGGAAGTGGGCTCGCCCGCGGGCCCGTTGCGGGCCCTGCTGCCGCCGATCGGGCTGCCCGGCGGCGCGGCACCGCACATGGGTGCGGTGCCCGCGCTCGGCGAGCACACCGAAGTCCTGCTGGACGCCCTGGGGATGACGGGCGAACAGATCGCGGCACTGCGCCGGGACGGCGTGGTTCGCTGACTGGGCAGGGTTGATCGGGCCGGGTGGTTCGGGCCGGGACCGAACGGCGGCAGTGCGGCCGGGGACGCGAAGGCCCCGGAGAGCGGACGGCTACGAACGGCGGCTGCCGAAGAGGGTCCGCCGCAGCCTCCGCAGCGGCGCGAAGAGCGATACCCGCGCGCTCCGGCTCCGCAGCCGGTGCGTGTGATCGCGCGAGGTGAGCTCGCGCATCAGCAGCGTCGCCTCGGCGGTCTCGCGGTGCGGAAGGGCGGGACCGCCCAGCACCGCGAGGTGACGGTCGAGGCGCGAACTGGTCGCACCACTGCCGCAGGTGATGGCAGGCACGCGAGGCGGCCTGCTGCGCATTGCTATCTGTTCCATGTCTCTCCCCACCCGTATGAGGGCACCCGGCCCACCGGGCAGGGTAACCCTATCGTCCCCACGTCGCGCACGGGTATCCCGGTGGTGTGAATTGCCCGTGTGGCGAGCGGGAGTTGACGATTACTCAGCGGAGTCGATCGTCACTCTCCGCGAAATCCGGTGGGGTTCGGTGGACATGGAACCGGATCGGCGCCGACTGCGTGACTCCTGTCGCGACCGGAGCCACGGCGCGCGCTCTGCGCTAACTTGGAGTGATCGTCCGGTAACGCTCTTGGGGGCGCGCGTGAATGAGGCTTTCGGTGACTGAGTCCGCATCGGGCGGGGACGGCGCCGGCGACCGCGTCATCTCGGGACGCTACCGCCTGCTGGGTCCGCTCGGCCGCGGCGGGATGGGCATCGTGTGGCGGGCCCGGGACGAGGTCCTGGGGCGCGAGGTCGCCATCAAGGAAGTGCGCGCCCCGGCCGGGATGGACGAGGCCGAGGTGGCCCGGATGTACCGGCGCCTGGAGCGGGAGGCCTGGGCCGCGGCCCGCGTCTCGCACCGGGGCGTGGTCACCGTCTACGACGTGGCCACCGAGGACGGCCGGCCCTGGATCGTGATGGAGATCGTACGGGGACTCTCGCTCGCGGAGGTCCTGGAGGGCGACGGGCCGCTCACCCCGCAGCGGACCGCGCACATCGGCGAACAGGTCCTGGCCGCGCTGCGCTCCGCGCACGAGGCGGGGGTGCTGCACCGGGACGTCAAACCGGGCAACGTGCTGATCGCCAACGACGGCCGGGTGGTGCTCGGCGACTTCGGGATCGCGAGCCTGGAGGGCTCCAGCGCCATCACCATGACGGGCGAGGTGGTCGGGTCCCCCGAATTCCTGCCGCCCGAGCGGGCGTTGGGCCGCGAGCCCGGTCCCGCGTCGGACCTGTGGGCGCTCGGCGTGATGCTGTACCTGGCCGTGGAGGGGGTCTCGCCCTTCCACCGGGAGTCCCCGGTGGCCACGCTGCGGGCGGTCGTGGACGAGGAGTTCCCGCCGCCGCGGCGGGCCGGACCGCTGACGCCCGTCCTGGAGGGGCTGCTGGTCAAGGACCCCGGGGAGCGGCTGTCCGCGGCCGAGGCCTCCCGGATGCTGCGCATCGTCGGCGCGGGCGGGACCGTACGGGCCTCCGGCGGGCCGGTGTCGGGTTCCGCACCGGCGCCGGGGTCCGAGGACCCGACCGCAGCGGTGCAGCACCGGTACGGCCGCCCCACCCCGCCGCTGCCGCAGCACGGGACCGGGCCGTTCCCGGCGCTTTCCCGGGAGAGCGCCGGGAACGGCGGGAACGAGGGGAACGGCGGGAACGGGGCCGGGCTGGTGCTGGGCGGCGGGATCGCGGTGATGATCGTGGTGGTGGCCCTGCTGGGATGGCTGCTGCTGAAGGACCGCGACACCGGCGGGGACGGCGGTGACGGGCCGACCACCGGCCCGACCGTCACCCAGAGCGCTCCGCCCTCCCCCAGCCCGTCGCCGAGCGCGTCCGTCTCGCCCTCGCCCTCCCCTTCCCCCTCCCCTTCTCCTTCGGCCACGGCGCCCGGCATCGCCCTGTCCGCCGTACAGGCCGTCCGGGACGCCTATCGCGGCCCGTGTCCGGCGCCCGCCGCCGAGGCACCCGCCTTCACCGCCACCGTGGCGGTGGACCGGACCCCGGCGACGGTGGAGTACCGGTGGGCCACGCGCAGCGGGCAGACCTCGGGACCGGGCTGGCAGACCCTCGCCTACCCGGCGGGCGGGCCGGGGAGCGTACGGCTGGAGCACACGGAGCTGACGCACTATCCGGACGCGACCTTCGAGGACGCGGTGCGGCTGGAGGTCCGGGCCCCGTCGGAAGCGGCCTCGGACTGGCTGGAGTTCTCGGTGACGTGCGAGGAGGAGACCCCGACGGCCGGGGCCTCCTCCCCTGGTACGGCCGGACCGACCGCCTCCCCGTCCGCGAACCCGGGTCCGACGGTCAGTCCGTAAAGGGCCGGTCCGTGAAGGGCCGGTCCGTGAAGGGCCGGTCCGTGAACGGCCGGCCCGTGACCCGTCAGGCCGCGCTGGTGAAGACGGGCAGGTAGCCGCCGGACTGTCCGGCGGCGGTCGGGTGGTAGGACTCGCCGATGTTCAGCCAGTTGAGGCTGTGCAGCCACTCGCTGCCGGAGCAGATCTCGTGCCCGGTGAAGGAGCCGGCGACGGAGGCGAAGGCGAAGCCGTGGTTGGCGGCGCGCTTGGCGATGGCGGCGTTGAGGTAGTCGGAGGCGCCGTTGATGGCGGTGCGCTCGCCCTCCGACAGCCCGGCCACGCAGTTGCCGTTCAGCTTGTAGAAGCGGGGATAGCCGAGGACGACCACGCGGGCCGACGGGGACCGGCTGTGGATGGCGTTGTAGACCTGGTCGAGCTGGCCGGGGAGGGTGGAGTCCACGTACGCCTTGGCCTGATTGACCCGGCTGACGCAGGTGGCTTCGGACTGGAGCACGCAGGTGGTCATCACGTCGGAGAATCCGGCGTCGTTGCCGCCGATGGTGATGCTGACGAGGTCGGTGCCGGCGTTCAGCGGGGTGAGCTGGCCGCTCATCACATCACCCGTACGGGCACCCGAGCAGGCGGCGAAGGAGAAGGTCTGGGGGGCGTGTGCGGCGGCCCAGAGGGCCGGGTAGGCGCGGGTGGTGCGCTTGCAGTTCCCGCTGGCACTGTCGTAGTTGCCGGCGCCGACGCCGGAGGAGTAGGAGTCACCGAGGGCGACGTAGCCGAAGTCGGCGGCGGCGGTGGCCTGACCGGCTCCGAGGAGGGCTGCGCCCGCGGCGAGTAACAGGGCAGAGGCCAAGGCGGCGAAACGAGGCATTCTCATGCTCATGTGTGCGGCTCCTTGTGGGGGTTACTCCGGAGTTACTCCTGAGTCCGTGGTACAAGGAACCGAGGTTCGCTGGAAGTGTCCATGCCAAGAATGTTCGGGGTGGACATGCGGCGCGAATCTTCACCCGCACGGCGTTTGAAGAGGCGATCGCGCCACCCGATCCAGCGAAACACGGGTGCATCAGGCCAGTTCGTGCCGGATCATGGGCGCCATGCCAGCCAACCCTCAGGACGCGCTGCCGATCCGGCTCAACGTCGACGACAGCGACTCCCCGTCGGACGTCGTCGACGCGCTGTTCCTCGGCCGCTTCGCGTCCGGCGAGCAGCCGCACTCGCACAGCGTGTCGATCGACCGGGTCAAGCCGGGTGCGACCCTGCTGCCGCCCGGGGCCACGGTGTTGCGCTCGGCCCGCGACAGCGACCGCAGCGCGACGCTCGCCGAGGGCGAGGGCTGGACCATGCTCGTCTCCCGCTGGAGCCGGGGCGCGGACGTCACGGTGACGGCGGTCAGCGAGGAACTCGCCGCCGGGGTGCTCGGCGAGGCCACGGAGGGCGTGCAGGACGAGCCCGAACCGCAGCCCGAGAACGTGGCGATGGGGTTCTGGTACGTCTCCCCGCGCCGCGGCCCCTACCGCACCACCCGGCAGATCGCGGCGGGCACCTGGGACGAGGTGCGGCCCAACTACACGGCTCCGGTGGCCGGGGCCATGGACCGGCTGATGAAGGTCACCCCCGACGACATCGCAGGCCGGCTGCTCCTGCTGCACGGCCCTCCGGGCACCGGGAAGACCTCCGCCCTGCGCACGCTCGCCCGGTCCTGGCGGGACTGGTGCCAGGTGGACTGCGTACTGGACCCGGAGCGGCTGTTCAACGACATCGGCTACCTGATGGACATCGCGATCGGCGAGGACGAGGGCACGGCGAAGAGCCGCTGGCGGCTGCTGCTGCTCGAGGACTGCGACGAGTTGATCCGCGGCGAGGCCCGGCACACCGCCGGGCAGGCGCTGTCACGGCTGCTGAACCTCACGGACGGGCTCCTCGGCCAGGGCCGCAACGTCCTGGTCGGCGTCACGACCAACGAGGACCTGGAGCGGCTCCACCCGGCGGTGGTCCGGCCGGGGCGGTGCCTCGCCCGCATCGAGATCGGCCGGCTGACGCACCGCGAGGCGGTGGACTGGCTCGGCACCGACGAGGGCATCTCCCGCGAGGGCGCGACGCTGGCGGAGCTCTACGCCCTGCGCCGCGGCGGGTCCGGGACCGCCGCCCTGCTGCCGCCGCAGGGCCAGGACACGGAAGCGGGCATGTACCTGTAGGCGCGGCGCGCGCACGGCGTGGGCAGGCGCGCGTACGGCGGGGACAATGGGGGCGCGGCCGAAGGCCCCCACCGGCCGTCCGCACCTCCGGGGGACCCACGAACAGGAGAACGCACCGTGCTCGAACCGGCGCAGGAGAATCCCTTCCCCGACAGCCACGTCCTCGGCGAGGGCCCCGAGCCGCACCCGCAGCTCCAGCCGGTGCTCGGCCTCATCGGGCGCTGGCACGGCCGGGGCAGCGGCGAGTACCCGACCCTGGAGCACGGGTTCCGGTACGAGCAGGAGATCAGCTTCAGCCACGACGGCCGGCCCTTCCTCGTCTACGAGTCCCGCGCGTGGCTGATCGACGAGTCCGGCACCGCCGTTCGCCCCGCGGGCCGCGAGACCGGCTGGTGGCGCATCCTCCCCGACGCCTCGGTCGAGGTCACGCTCGCCCACCCGACGGGCATCGTCGAGACGTACGTCGGCCAGGTCTCCGGTACGGAGATCGAGATGGCCACCGACACGGTGGGGCTGACCCCGCGGGCCAAGGAGGTCACCGGCATGCGCCGCCGGTACGCGCTCCAGGACGGCGGGCTGACGATCGTGCAGGAGATGGCCGCGGTGGGCCAGCCCATGCAGCACCACCTCCAGGCCCGGCTGTTCCCCCGCAAGGACTGAGCCCGGCCGGTCCGGCCCGTCCGGCCACTCGGGCCGCCCGGCCCGTCGGGGCCCGTCCGCCCGGCCTGTCAGCCCCGTCCGGCTGTCAGTCCGCGTACCGCGCGCGCAGTGCGTCCAGCGCCGCCGCGGTCGCCTCGTCGAAGGTCAGGCCCAGCCGCCGCGCCCGCTCCGCGTAGGCCTGCGCGGCGGTGGCCGCCTCCCGGGCGGGACCGTCGCCGGACGCCGCCACGAAGCTGCCCGCCCGGCCGCGCGTCTCGATCACGCCGTCCGACTCCAGCGCCCGGTACGCCTTCGCGACCGTGTTCGCCGCCAGCCCCAGGTCCTCCGCGAGCCCGCGGACCGTCGGCAGTTTGAACCCGGCGGGCAGCCGGCCCGCCCGCGCACCGGCGGCGATCTGAGCGCGCAGCTGCTCGTAGGGGGCGGCGGCGCCCGCCGCGCCGTCGATGCGGATCTTCAGGTGCGGAGAAGTCGAGGTCACGCGGGCGATTGTCCCCCATCCGCCGGGAAATTCGCAGGCGCGGGGACCCCTTCCGCCCCTACCGTCGCCCAGGTGACCACAACCATCCGGGATCTGCGTCCGAACGACCTGCCCGACGCCGAGTCCGTCGTACGGGTGCGCCGCGCCGCCCTCCCCTTCATGATCAGTACCGCCGCCGGGGTGGCCTTCGAACTGGCCTCCGCCCACCCCGACAAGCACTACCGCCTCCTCGTCGCGGAGAACGCCGAAGGCCTGGTCGTCGGCACCGCCCAGGTCGGGATCGTGTACGACAGCCCCGAGCCCGGCCAGGGCTTCGTCAACGCCTACGTCGACCCCGCCCACCGCGGCCTCGGTGCCGGAACCGCCCTGCTCGGCGCGGCCGAGGAGCACCTGGCGGCCGCGCGCGCGAAGGCCTCGTACGCCTGGGTCCTCGACGAGCCCCCGCACCGCGCCTTCGCCGAACGCCACGGCTACCGGGCCTCCCGCTCCGCCCACTTCCTGCGCCTCGACCTCGCCGCGGCCGGCCCGCCGGCGCTTCCCGGGAAGCTGCCGGACGGGGTCGAACTGCGCCCCGGCTCGGCCTTCGCCGCCGATCCGCGCCCGCTCTTCGAGGCCGACGCGGCGGGGACCCTGGACGAACCGGGCGATGTCGCGGTGGAGTTCGACGACTACGAGGACTGGCTGCGGAACACCTGGGAGCACCCGTACCTCGACCGGGAGCTCACCACCGTGGTCCTGGTGGACGGCGAGGTGGCCGGCTTCACCGCCGCCCACACCGACGGGGCCGGGCGGTACTCCTCCGCCATGACCGCCACCCTGCGCCCGTTCCGCGGCCGGGGACTGGCCCGGCTGGCCAAGACCGACTCGCTGCTGCGGGCCCGCGCGGCCGGCTGCACCGAGGCGTTCACCGGCAACGACACCGGCAACGCTCCGATGCTCGCCGTCAACGCCCGGTTCGGGTACGAGGTCTGCGCCACGGAGACGCGCTTCACCAAGCAGCTGTGAGAACGGGAGACACCACGATGCAGGAGACACCGCGATGACCGGCCGGCTGACCGTCACCCTCACCAAGGCGGGCCGTACGAAGATCCGTTACCCGGCCGAGCTGGTCGCCGACACCGGCACCCGGATCACCGTACGGGCCCCCTGGGCGGCCCCCGGCGTACGCGACTTCGGCTTCGTCCGCTTCGAGCCGGGCGACGTGTTCACCGAGCACTTCTGGCGCGACCGCTGGTACGCGGTCAAGGAGGTGCGGACGGGCGGGGGCGTCCTCAAGGGCTGGTACTGCGACATGACCCGGCCGGCCTCGGTGGCGGACGGGGTGATCCTGGTGGAGGACCTGGACCTCGACCTGTGGGTGTCCGCAGACGGAGGCTCCGTACTGCGTCTGGACGAGGACGAGTTCGCCGCGAGCGGGCTCGCCGCTGCCGATCCCGAGGCGGCCGCGCAGGCGGTACGGGCCCTCGACGCCCTGGAGGCGCAGGCCCGCTCGGCGGCCGGGCTGACGGCGCTCCTCACCTGAACCGGGGCCCCACAGGGCTTTCGGGCCGCTTTCTGTGCGCCCGCTTAGTGGCTCCTTAAGTGCGCCCTAAGGATCGGCTCCAGGGGCCCGAACCCCGTGGAACCCGGCTTCCGGGCGGTTAGCTTGGCTGGGCCAGGGAGGGCCGGTGGCGGCGCCGCGAACCCGTGAGGGGCGGCGCCGCACAGCCCCGGCCTTCCGGCGCACCCACGACTCGCGCAGCCCTGTGCCGTGCCCAGAGGAGATCCACCATGCCCGCACGCCGTACCGCCGCCCGCATCGCAGCCGGACTCGCCCCGCTCGCGGTGGCCGCGTACGCCGTCGCCCCGGCGGCCGCCCACGGTTCGATGACGGACCCGGTCAGCCGGGTGGCGGCGTGCTACGCGGAGGGCCCGGAGTCCCCGAAGTCGGCGGCCTGCAAGGCGGCGGTCGCGGCGAGCGGGGCGCAGGCCTTCTACGACTGGAACGCGGTGAACATCGCCAACGCGGCCGGTCAGAGCAAGGCCCTGATCCCGGACGGACAGCTGTGCTCGGCGGGCAACGACAAGTACAGGGGGCTGGACCTGGCGCGCGCCGACTGGCCGGCCGGCCCGATGGCCGCGGGCGCGCACACCTTCCGCTACAAGGGGACCGCCCCGCACAAGGGCTCCTTCGAGCTGTACGTCACGAAGGACGGCTACGACCCGTCGAAGCCGCTGAAGTGGTCCGACCTGGAGCCGGCGCCCTTCGTGAAGGTCACCGACCCGGGGATGCAGAACGGCGACTACGTCTTCTCGGGCACCGTCCCGAACAAGAGCGGCCGGCACCTGATCTACAGCGTCTGGCAGCGCTCGGACAGCCCGGAGGCCTTCTACAGCTGCTCGGACGTGGTCTTCGGCAAGGACAACGGCGGGGGCGGCACGGGCGGGGGCGGCGGCAAGCCCACCGCCAAGCCCACGGCCAGGCCGACCTCGAAGCCGAGCACGAAGCCGACTTCCGTGCCCTCGGGGCAGCCGTCCACGCTCCCCGCGGAGGTCCCCTCGGCGCCCACCGACGAGCAGATCTCGCAGGGCGCCTCGAAGTCCACGGTGGAGCACGGCGGCCACGGGGACAACGACCCGAAGACGAACGGCGGCGCCGCCCCCTCGCCGATCCCCTCGCAGAGCGGGACCCACCTCGCCGAGACGGGCGGCAGCGCCGCCACCCCGGTGATCGCGATCGGCGGAGCCGGTGTGCTGGCCGTCGGCGCGGCCGTGCTGTTCGGGCTGGCCCGGCGCCGTGCGACCCCGGGCCGCCACGGCCGCTGATGACGGAACGGGCGGCCCGCCTGGGCCGCCCGCCGCCGCCGTCAGGAGAAGACCGACGCGCAGGTGGTGCGTTCGGCGTGCGCCGGGTCGAGGGCGTTGGCCGCCTCGTGCCAGGCGATCCGGTCGGTGAGCCCGATGGCCACGTGCTCCGAGAGGTCCACCGCGCACAGGTCCTGGAGCAGCACGTTGCGGACGTTGGAACCGCTGAGGAACTGGCTCCGGTACGGGGTGACCACCTCGTCGTACCGGGTGGCGATCACCGTGTACGCGACTCCGGGGACGGTGTCCCCGCCCGCGTTCAGCTTGTTCTGGAAGGGCGATCCGGCGATCTGGTCGGCGAGGCCCGGGGTGGCCTCGCTGATCAGGTCCCCGGCCCCGGGGAAGTACGGCAGCAGCTTGGTGAGGCCGAGCAGGGTCGTCCCGTGGTTGTCGGGGGCGAGTCCGACGAGGGCGTTGACCTTGGCGGCGCCGCCGAGGAACTTCAGGTAGTAGCGCGGCATCATGCCGCCCTGGGAGTGGCCGACGACGTCGGTCTTCGCGGCTCCGGTGGAGGCGAGCACCCTGTCCACGAAGACGTCGAGCTGCCCGGCGGACT
Organism: Streptomyces sp. NPDC058401; assembly: GCF_042722885.1. Lineage (NCBI taxonomy): Bacteria > Bacillati > Actinomycetota > Actinomycetes > Kitasatosporales > Streptomycetaceae > Streptomyces > Streptomyces sp. NPDC058401. Next base: position 30,180 of record NZ_JBHXKA010000065.1, on the reverse strand, counting down.
GCTCGATGGGGCCGAGCCCGTTGAAGAAGGGGACCCCGGGCAGCTGCCCGTAGTCGAGGGAGTAGACGCAGTAGCCCCGCTGTACGAGGTACGGGGCGAAGCCGAGCCAGTTGTCGACGGAGTTCCCGAAGGTTCCGTGGACCAGCACGACGGGCCGGGGGTGGGCGGCGGACGGTTTGCAGGACCAGTTGTTCCAGCCGCTGCTCGGCGCCGAAGCGGCCTGGGCGGCTCCGGTGGGTGCGACGAGTGCGGCGGCGGTCAGGGCGAGGACGGCCAGCGGGCGGAGCAGGCGTCTCCAGGGCAGCATCGTGTGATCTCCTTGCGGCTCAAGGGGAGTAACGAGGGATGGCGCGGGAAGTTCGTGGGGGTACGTCCCGTGATCCGGATCACAAGGGGGTGCTGCAGCCGCTAAATTACGGGCGAGTAGCAAAACTGGGAAGTTACGCGTCGGTAAAAAATCCGCGGTGCGTCCTGACGGCCCACCCCGACGGCCGTCATCCATTCGGCCCTCCCCTGCTGCGCCGGGCGCCCGGTAGGCCGAGCGTGTGAGACATGACCCAGTCCCCCCATGTAGACCCAGGGCAGTCCGGCGGTTTCCTCGCCGAGATCAAGGACGCCGTCACCACCCGGGCCGCTCTCCTGGTCCTGGGCGTACTGGCGCTCCAGCTCGCCTTCATCACCTCGTACGTCGGCGCCTTCCATCACCCCAAACCCAGCGAGATCCCGATCGCCGTGGCCGCGCCCGCCCGGCCGGTCGCCGAGCAGACGGCGAAGCAGCTCTCCGCGCTGCCGGGCAAACCCCTCGACCCCCGTGCCGTGCAGGACGAGGCGACGGCGCTGCGGCAGATCCAGAACCGGGACGTGGACGGGGCGCTGATCATCGACCCGGCCGGCACCACCGACAAGCTGCTGGTGGCGAGCGGCGCCGGAGCCTCCCTCTCGCAGGCCGTCGAGGAGGTCGTCGGCCTCGTCGAGAAGACCCAGGGGCGCACCGTCCGCGTCGTGGACGTGGCCCCGTCGGCCGCCGGCGACGGGCGCGGCCTGAGCTCGTTCTACCTGGTCGTCGGCTGGTGCGTGGGCGGCTACCTGTGCGCCGCGATCCTCGCGATCAGCGCGGGCGCCCGGCCCGCGAACGTCCACCGCGCCATCATCCGGCTCGGCGCCCTGCTGGTGTACTCCATCGCGGCCGGGCTGCTCGGCTCGGTGATCGCCGACCCGGTCCTGGGGGCGCTGCCCGGCAGCATCTGGGCCCTGTGGGGGCTCGGCTCCCTCGTCGTCTTCGCCGTCGGCGCGATCACCCTGGCCTTCCAGGGGCTCGCGGGCGTGGTCGGCATCGGCCTGGCGATCCTGCTGGTGGTGGTGCTCGGCAACCCGAGCGCCGGCGGCGCCTACCCGTACCCGCTGCTGCCGCCCTTCTGGAAGGCCATCGGCCCGTGGCTGCCGCCGGGCGCGGGCACGTACGCCGCGCGCTCGATCGCGTACTTCAAGGGCAATGACATCACCGGCCCGCTGCTGGTCCTGAGCGGCTGGGCGGTGCTCGGCTCCGCGATCACGCTGGCCTGTGCGGCGGGCCGCCGGGGCAAGGCGGGCGCGGCCGTCGGCAGCGGGCTCCCGGAGGGACCCGACGCCCTGCCCGAGAGGGAAGCCGTGCGATGAACAACCCCGTCCACGTGCGCAACCGCATGGGCCCGGCCGAACAGGCCGTCTCCGTCAAGCGGATGGAGCCCAGCGCGCAGGCGCAGCTGGGCCCCCTCGGCCTCACCGGCTTCATCGTGGTCACCACGCTCGCCACCGGCATCGACGCGGGCATCTTCCCCGAGCACCTCAGCCACTCCGTGCTGCCGCTGGTCGGCTTCTTCATCGGCGGGCTCGCCCAGCTGCTGGCCGGGCTCTTCCAGGCGCAGCGCGGAGACACCTGGCACGCGACCGTCTTCGGCGGCTTCGGGCTGTTCTGGATGTCGAAGGCGCTCCTGATCCAGTACGTGCTGCCCGCCACGGATCCGGCGCTGCGGGGCGATGTGAGCGCGCTGTTCACGCTGCCGTGGGTGTTCGTGGTGTTCGTGCTGTGGATCGGCAGCTGGCGGATCCACCTGGTGCTGCTGTCCACCTTCACGTGCGTGCTGGTGGTCTTCGTGGCCATGACCGTCAGCGGGTTCACCGGCTCGGTGATCTGGAACCGGATCACCGGCTGGAGCGGGCTGCTGGCCGCGCTCGGAGCCACGTACCTGCTCGCCGGGCAGATCATGGCGAGCACCTGGGGCCGTCAGGTGCTGCCGATGGGCCGCTTCCTCGCCCCCGAGGAGCACCCGGAGGCATGACCGCCGCGTGCATCACCGCTCCCGGTACGGTCGCCGCCGCATGGCCGCCCGCATGGCCGCCCGCATGAACGCGGCCTCGTGATCACGACGCTCGCGGTGGAGAACTACCGCTCCCTGCGCAAACTGATCGTCCCCCTCGGCCGGCTCACCGTGGTGACGGGCGCCAACGGCACGGGCAAGTCCAGCCTGTACCGGTCCCTGCGGCTGCTGGCCGACTCCGCCCGGGGCGGCGCCATCGCGGCGCTGGCCCGGGAGGGCGGCCTGCCCTCCACCCTGTGGGCCGGCCCGGAGAAGATCGGGCGGGCGGTGCGCGAGGGGCGGTACGCCGTCCAGCCGACGGTCCGCTCCGAACCGGTGAGCCTGCGGCTCGGCTTCGCCGGGGACGAGTTCGGCTACGCGGTGGACTTCGGCCATCCCGCACCGGTCCCCGACTCGCTCTTCGGGCTGGACCCCGAGATCAAGCGGGAGTGCACCTGGGCCGGGCCGGTCCTGCGCCCCGCCGCCCTGCTCTCCGACCGCGCCGGGCCCGCCGTGCGCACCCGTACCGCCGACGGCGGCTGGCACCGCACCCACGGCGCCCTGCGCCCGTACGACTCCATGCTCAGCGAGCTCGCGGACCCGCAACTGGCCCCCGACCTGCTGGCCCTGCGCGAACTGATCCGCTCCTGGCGGTTCTACGACCACGTCCGCACGGACGCCGACGCCCCGTCCCGCACCGCGCGCGTGGGAACCCGTACGCCGGTGCTCGCCGCGGACGGCTCCGACCTGCCGGCCGCGCTCCAGACGATCCGGGAAACCGGCGACCACGCGGCCCTGGACACGGCTGTCGAGGCCGCCTTCCCGGGCAGCACCGTGGCCGTCGCGGAACGGGACGGCCGCTTCGAACTGGAGCTGCACCAGCACGGGCTGCTGCGCCCGCTGGGCGCGGCCGAACTCTCCGACGGCACCCTGCGCTACCTGCTGTGGACGGCCGCCCTGCTGACCCCGCGCCCGCCCGCCCTGATGGTGCTCAACGAGCCGGAGACCAGCCTCCACCCCGACCTGCTGGGCCCGCTCGCGGACCTGATCCTGACGGTGGCCCGGAACACCCAGACGGTGGTGGTCACCCACGCCGCCCCCCTGGCGCAGGCCCTCGCCGAGGGCGTCCACCGCCACCGCGTGGACCTCCAGACCATCACCCTCCTCAAAGACTTCGGCCAGACCGAGGTAGCGGACCGCGAGGGCCCCCTGGACGAACCCCTGTGGTACTGGCCCAAGCGGTAGCCGCCGGCGGGCGCCGCGACCGCCGCGCGCAGCGGGGCCTTGAAGCTCACCCCGGCGCCGCCCGCGCCGGGGCCGAGCAGCGCGTCCATGCGGTCCCCCCGGGCCTGCGGCAGAAGTTGCGTCAACCTACCCCGCCCGGTGGACCACCTCGCCCGCGACCACCACCGTTTCGGCCACCGTTCCGGGGATCTGCTCCGGGGCCACCGCGAGGATGTCCCGGGACAGGATCACGAAGTCGGCGGCCTTGCCGACCGTGAGGGAACCCCGGTCATTTTCAAGGAAGTTGGCGTACGCGGAGCCCATCGTGTAGCCGTACACCGCCGTCCGGGCGTCCACCGTCTCCTGCTCCTGCCACGGTTCGCCGCCGTCCAGGGGGCGCCGGGTCAGTGCCGTGTAGATGCCGATCATCGGGTCCATCTCGGCGACGTTCCAGTCGCTGGAGAAGGCCAGGACGGCGCCCGCCTCGGCGAGGCTCCGCATCGGCCACGCCTTGTGCCAGCGGTCCTCCCCCACGTTCTCCGCCCAGTCCTGGCCGGGACCGGCGATCTCCGGCGCGCAGTGCCGGGGCTGCATGCAGGCCACCACGCCGAGCTGCGCGAAGCGCGGTACGTCCTGGGGGTCCAGGCATTCCACGTGCACGACCTGGTGGCGGGCGTCGCGCGGGCCGTTCACCGTCCGTGCGTGCTCGACGGCGTCGAGGACGGTACGGATGCCCCGGTCACCGGTGGCGTGGACGAAGCACTGGAACCCGCGCGCGTCCAGCCGGGCGAGGAGTCCGGCGAACTCCTCCGCCGGGTAGAAGGTCTCGCCCCGGTGCGCCCCGCAGCTGGTGTAGGGCTCCAGCAGCGCGGCCGTGCGCGGCTCCACGACGTCGTCGATGTAGAGCTTCAGGGGGCCGACCCGGAAGCGGTCCCCCGCGTGCACCTTCGCCGCCGCCTCGAAGAGGTCGAGGTCCTCCTCGGTGGTGCCGCGCGGGTGGAACAGTGCGGCGACGATCCGCGAGCGCAGCCGGCCCTCGGCGCGCGCCCGGTCGTACAGTTCCAGGTCGTCGAGGGAGTTCTGCGGTTCAACGACGGTGGTGATGCCGAAGCCGATCGCGTCGTCGAGGCTCTTGGCGAGGCGCCCGTACTGGCGGTCCGGGGAGGCCCACGGCACGCCCAGGTCGCGCAGGGCGCGGTGGCCGTCGCGGGAGAGGCCCTTGATGGCGAAGTCCTTGACGAATCCGGTGGGTTCACCGGTCTCCGGGTCCACGGCGGCCGTGCCGAAGGGCAGGTCGGTACGGTCCTTCGCGACGCCGAGCCGGTGCATGGCCGCCGTGTTCAGCCAGGCCGTGTGGACGTCGTACGAGAGCACGATCGCGGGGATGTCCCCGGTGACCGGGTCCAGGTCGGCTGCGGTGGGCATGCGGCCGCCGGGGATCGCGGAGTAGTCGAAGGCCTCGGCCTCGATCCACTCGGCGTCGGGGTTGGCCTCGCGCCAGGTGCCGATCCGGTCGAGGATCGCTTCGAGCGTGCGCACCCCGGCGAGCTGCACGCACGCGTCGTCGGAGCCGAGGCGGACGTGGTTGTGGGCGTCGATGAACCCGGGCAGTACGAGCCGGCCGCCCGCGTCGATCCGCTCGGTGTCCGGGCCCGCCCAGTCGGCGGCCTCCGCGTCCGGCCCGACCCAGACGATCCGCCCGCCCTGCACGGCGAGGGCTTCGGCCTCGGGCAGCTCGGGGTCGACGGTGTGGATGCGGGCTCCGGTGAGGAGCAGATCGGCGGGGGCGGGGTGCGACATGGGGTGGTGCTCCTGTGCAGAGGGGGAACGGAGAGACGGGTGGCCCGGGGAGGCCGGACCGGGAGGCCGGGAGGGCCTCAGGCGGCCGGGGCGTACGCGGGCACGCGCCGGGCGAGGGCCCAGTACGTGAGCCCGGAGACCACCGAGCCGAGCAGGGTCAGGTCGGCGCCGCCGAGCGGGGCCACGAGCGGCCCGGTCCACAGTTCGGAATCGCAGGTCAGGGCGGCGAAGGCCATACCGGCGAGCAGGGCGGTCATGCCCGCCGGGTGGTAGCCGGAGCGGTACCAGTAGGCGCCCGCGCTCCCGGCGTGCAGCGCGTCGGAGTCGTAGCGGCAGCGGCGCAGCAGCATGTCGGCGAGGAAGACGCCGCCCCAGGGGGCGAACACGATGATCAGGAGGGAGAGGAAGGAGAGCAGCGAGGTGGTGAAGTCGGTGAGGAAGAGCGCGGCGAGCGATCCGGCGGCGGTCACGGCGGCGCTGATCACGATGGCCCGGGACCGGCTCCAGGGGATGCCGAGGACCTGGAGGTTCAGGCTGGAGGAGTAGAGCGTGATGATCGAGTTGGTGACGGAGCCGCCCAGCACCAGCGCGAGGAACAGCGGCTGGAACCAGCCCGGCAGCAGGCTCTCGGCCCCGGCGACGGCGTCGGTCATGTCCGTCTGGGTGGCGGCGGCCACGCCGGCGATCCCGAGGGCGACGGAGGAGAGGAACCCGCCGAGCGCGCCCATCCAGGTGATCGACTTCAGCGTGGTGGTGCGGGGCAGGTAGCGGGTGTAGTCGGCGGGCATCGGCAGGTACGAGAACGGCCCGGCGAGCATCACGACGAAGGCCAGGCTCCAGCCGGACAGGCCCGGGGCCAGGGCGTCGGCCGGGGCGGCGGTCTCGGTGCCGGGCAGGACGAAGACGAGCACGGCGCCGAAGCCGACGGCCAGGACGTAGGCCATCCAGCGTTCGGCGAACTGCACGGTGGCGTGGCCCCACATCGCGACGGCGAAGGTGAGCGCGAGGGTGATGCCGAGCGCGGCGGCCCGGATCAGGGTGCCTTCGCCCAGGCCGACCTCGGCGAAGAAGACCTCCAGGGCCAGGGTGCCGACGACGGTGTTGACGATGGTGTAGCCGATGCTCACCACCCAGTTGAGGACGCCGGCCGGCCAGTTGCCCCGTACGCCGAAGGCGGCCCGGGAGATGACCAGGGTGGCGGTGCCGGTGCGGATGCCGCTGAGGCCGGCGGCGCTGACCGCGAAGAAGGACAGTCCGCTGATCACGACCACGGCGGTGGCCTGCCAGAAGCTGAGGCCGAAGGCGACGGCGAGGGCTCCGTTGATCACGTAGGTGAAGGTCAGGTTGGAGCCGAACCAGAGCCAGAAGAGGTCCTTGGCCCCGCCGTGCCGCTCGGCGTCGGGGATGGGGTCGATGCCGTGCGTCTCGACTCTGAAGACCTCGTCGACGTCGGCCGTCGTCTCCTGGTGTGCCATGCGTCTGCCCCTGATCTCCGACCCGGTGAACCGCGAAGCCGACCTTGAACGGCGTTCTAAGTTCTTGAATGGCATTCAAGATGCGCCCCCGACCGGGACCCCGTCAAGACCTTGTCCGGGATAAGGTCGGCCCACGAAGATCGGAAGGGCGGCACCAGTGGCGGGAGCAGCGGGAGCGGCACGGCGGCGCGACGGGCGGATCGCCCAGGAGCGGATGCTGGAAGAGGCCATGGCGGCGATCGCCGAGGACGGGCTGGCGACGCTCACCATGTCCGCGCTCGCCGAACGGCTCGGCACCAGCGGCGGCCACATCCTGTACTACTTCGGCAGCAAGGACCGCCTGCTGCTGGCCGCCCTGAACTGGAGCGAGCAGCAACTGACCGGCGAGCGCAGCGAGTTGCTGGGCCGCAGGCTCACCGCACACCGCAAGCTCGCGCTCTTCCTGGAGCTCTACCTGCCCCGCGGCCCCCGCGATCCGCGCTGGACCCTCTGGATCGAGCTGTGGGCCCGCATCCCCTCGAACGAGCCGCTGCGCGCCGCCCAGCAGGAGATCGACGACGGCTGGCAGCGGGACCTGGAGGCGCTCCTCGCCAAGGGCGTGGAGCAGGGCCGCTTCGCGGCCGGCCTGGACGTCCCGGCCCGGGCCTCGGAGCTGCTGGCGCTGCTGGACGGGCTGAGCACCCGGGTCGTGCTGGGCGAGCGCGGCGCCGACCGGGCCACCTCCCTGGAGCGCGCCCGCTCGGCGGCGGCCCTGCTGATCCCGCACACCTGAGTACGGCCGGCGTCCGGACATGTGGAAAGCCCGCCCGGGCCTTAGCGCCCCGGGCGGGCTTTTCCGCTCCTTAGCGGAGGTTCTCGGTGGGAAGAAGCATTACTTCTTCTTGGCGGCGGCCTTCTTGGCCGGGGCGCCCTCGGCGTTGCCGTAGTAGGCCTGGCGCATGAGCTGCTTCAGGTCGTCGATCATCGGCATCCGCGGGTTGGCGGGGGCGCACTGGTCGGCGTAGGCGTTCATGGCCTGGGTCGGCAGGGCCTCGATGAAGGCCTGCTCGTCCACGCCCTCCTCGGCGAAGGAGGCAGTGATCCCGCACTTGCTGCGGAGCTCCTCGACGGCCTTGGCGTAGGACTCGACGCCCTCGGCGGCCGTGGCGGCCGGCAGGCCCAGCATCTTCGCGATCTCCTGGAAGCGCTCCGGTGCCCGGTAGACCTCGGCCTTGGGCCACGGGGTGGCCTTGTGGGTGACCGTGCCGTTGTGGCGGATCACGTGCGGCAGGAGCAGCGCGTTGGTGCGGCCGTGGGCGACGTGGAAGGTGTTGCCCAGGGTGTGCGCCATGGCGTGGACCATGCCCAGGAAGGCGTTGGCGAAGGCCATGCCCGCCACGGTGGAGGCGTTGTGCATCTTCTCGCGGGCCTCGGGGTCGTTCGGACCGTCGACCACGCAGCGCTGCAGGTTTTCGAAGATGAGCTTGATGGCCTGGAGGCACAGACCGTCGGTGTAGTCGTTCGAGTAGGCGGAGACGTAGGCCTCGGTGGCGTGCGTCAGGGCGTCGAAGCCGGAGTCGGCGGTCACCTTGGGCGGGAGGCCCATCGGCAGCATCGGGTCGACGATGGCGACGTTCGGGGTCAGCGCGTAGTCGGCGAGCGGGTACTTCTGGGCCGCGGCCGGGTCGGAGATGACGGCGAACGGGGTGACCTCGGAGCCGGTGCCCGAGGTGGTCGGGATGGCGACCATCTTGGCCTTCTCGCCGAGCGAGGGGAACTTGTAGGCGCGCTTGCGGACGTCGAAGAACTTCTCCTTCGTGTCGGCGAACTCGACCTCCGGGCGCTCGTACATCAGCCACATGATCTTCGCGGCGTCCATCGGCGAGCCGCCGCCGAGGCCGATGATCGTGTCGGGCTTGAAGTCGCGCATCATCGCGGCGCCGGCCTGGACGGTGGAGAGCTCCGGGTTGGGCTCGACGTTGTCGATGATCTGGATCGACACGGCGCCCTCGCGGGCCTGCAGGATGTCGACGACCTTCTGCACGAAGCCGATGGAGACCATCGTCTTGTCGGTGACGATCGAGACCCGGCTGATGCCGTCCATCTCACCGAGGTAGCGGATGGAGTTGCGCTCGAAGTAGATCTTCGGCGGGACCTTGAACCACTGCATGTTGGTGTTGCGCCGTCCGATCCGCTTGACGTTGATCAGGTTGACCGCGGTGACGTTGTTCGACACCGAGTTGTGTCCGTACGAGCCGCAGCCCAGGGTGAGCGAGGGGAGGAAGGCGTTGTAGACGTCGCCGATGCCGCCGAAGGTGGAGGGCGAGTTGGCGATGACGCGGATCGCCTTGACCCTCTTGCCGAACTCCTCGACGAGCTCCTCGTCCTCGGCGTGGATGGCGGCGCTGTGGCCCAGTCCGTGGAACTCGACCATCGCGGCGGCCAGTTCGAGGCCGTGCTCGGTGTCCGAGGCCTTCAGGCAGGCCAGGATCGGGGACAGCTTCTCGCGGGTCAGCGGCTCGTTCTCGCCGACCTCGTTGCACTCCGCGAGGAGGATCGAGGCCTCGGCGGGGACGGTGAAGCCGGCCTGCTCGGCGATCCACTGCGGGGACTTGCCGACGACGTTCGGGTTCAGCTTGGCGCCGTTGGCGTCGGCCGCGTAGGCGGTGGTGCCGAAGACGAACTGCTCCAGCTTGGTCTTCTCGGCGGCGGAGACCACGTGGGCGCCGAGCCGCTTGAACTCGGCGAGGCCCGCTTCGTAGATCTCGGTGTCGAGGATGACGGCCTGCTCGGAGGCGCAGATCATGCCGTTGTCGAAGGCCTTGGAGAGCACGATGTCGTGGATCGCGCGGCCGAGCTTGGCGCTCTTGTGGACGTACGCCGGGACGTTGCCCGCGCCGACGCCCAGGGCCGGCTTGCCGCACGAGTAGGCGGCCTTGACCATGGCGTTTCCGCCGGTCGCGAGGATGGTGGAGACGCCCGGGTGGTTCATGAGGGCGCCGGTGGCCTCCATGGAGGGTGCGGTGACCCACTGGACGCAGTCGGCGGGGGCGCCGGCGGCGACGGCGGCGTCGCGGACGATGCGGGCGGCCTCGGCCGAGCAGTTCTGCGCGGAGGGGTGGAAGGCGAAGATGATCGGGTTGCGGGTCTTCAGGGCGATCAGCGCCTTGAAGATCGTGGTGGAGGTCGGGTTGGTGACCGGGGTCATCGCGCAGACGACGCCGACGGGCTCGGCGATCTCCGTGATGCCGTTCAGCTCGTCGCGGCGGATGACGCCGGCGGTCTTGAGCCCGCGCATCGAGTTCACGACGTGCTCGCAGGCGAAGAGGTTCTTGACGGCCTTGTCCTCGAAGAGGCCGCGGCCGGTCTCCTCGACCGCCAGCTGGGCGAGCTCGCCGTGCTGGCTCAGAGCGGCCAGCGAGGCCTTCTTGACGATGTGGTCGACCTGCTCCTGGTTGAACGACGAGAACTGGTCGAGCGCCGTGAGCGCCCCCTGAACCAGTCCATCCACCATCTCGTTCGCCTGCATGGCAGGAACTCCTTCATTTCGACTCAACCTGAACCGCTTTCCTGATGACTCAATTCGACACCCAAAAGCGGAAGCCGCGCCGCCGAAAAAGCCCTTATCCACCGGGCCGAAGGACCGTTCACACCCGTTCACACCTCCCCGATCATGGCTCTGACCTGCACTGACACCTCGGGACCTAAGACCCCTGTGCGCTTGTGAAAACTTTCACAAGAATTTCTGACCAAGTGCGCCCTACCGCACTCCCCACCCAGCGAGCACAATCACCGTGACGAGTCGCGTCGACCGTGAAGGAGGGAGCGCGTGCGCAGTCAGGTGCGCCTTGCGGACGGACGGAATCTGACGTGGGAGCGCTGGGGCGATCCGCACGGCAAACCCGTTTTCCTGCTCCACGGCACGCCCGGCAGCCGCCTGGGCCCCGCACCCCGCGGGATGGTCCTCTACCAGCGCCGGATGCAGCTCATCGCCTACGACCGGCCCGGCTACGGGGGCTCCGACCGCCACCCGGGCCGCACCGTCGCCGACGTGGCCACCGAGGTGACGGCGATCGCCGACTCCCTGGGCCTGGAGCACTTCGCCGTGGCCGGCCGCTCCGGCGGCGCCCCCGGCGCCCTGGCCTGCGCCGCCCTGCTCCCCCACCGGGTCACCCGGACCGCCGCACTGGTCTCCCTGGCCCCCCGGGACGCGGAGGACCTGGACTGGTTCGAGGGCATGTCCCCCTCGAACATCCGGGAGCACTCCACCGCCGGCCGGGACCCCGAGGAGCTCGCCGCCCGGCTGATCCCGCGCGCCGCCGGGATCGCCAAGGACCCCGGACGGCTCCTGGACGAGCTGCGCCGCGAGCTCACGGACAGCGACCGCATGATCGTCGCCGACGCGGGGCTGCGGGCCATGCTGCTGCGCAATTACCGCGAGGGGGTCCGCACCTCCGCCTACGGCTGGATCGACGACGCCATCTCCTTCAGCAGCCCCTGGGGCTTCGACCCGGCGGACATCCGCTGCCCGGTGCTGATCTGGCACGGGGAGCTCGACGTGTTCTCACCCGTGGGCCACTCCCGCTGGCTGGCCGGCCGCATCCCGGGCGCCACCACGAACATCGATCCGGCCGCCGCGCACTTCGCGGCGCTGCACGCCCTGCCCGACGTACTGACGTGGCTGCTCAGGGAGGTGCCCGCGCCACCCGTCAACGAACAGCAGCCGGCGTAGGAGGGTTCCGGCCCGCGCGGAACCCGTCGCACCACCAAACCGCCTTCACCGCAAGCAACTTGCGGTCCGGCGCCGCCCAACTCCACGGCGCCTTGCCGAGGTAGGCCACCCCGAGCGGACGGAGCGGCATCCATGGAGGTCGGAAGCCCGGAACCCGCCGCCGCGGCAGGCCTGCGAATAGAAAGGATCTTGCTTTGAGGCAAACGGGCGAATACCGGGCCCGCGCGAATTCGATCATGTTTGCCACAGCCGCCCGATCGGCCCTGAACAGGACATCATTCTGTAACAAGGACCTGCGCAGTTCGGCACGCCGATCACCCATCGGGAAGGTAAAGTCCGCGCCAGACACTGGCTTCTCGTCAATGTCAACCCCTCCCATTCCCCATGACCTCCCCGAGGACGGCGTCATGAACACCTCCGCAACCCACCCGGCCAGCACCGTCGCTGCCTCCCGCGTCCCGCTCGACCGGATCGACGTCCGCGGTGCGCGCGCGGCCGCGACCCTGGGTCGCGTCCTCCCGACGGAATCCGGCCGAAAGGTTCAGACGCCCATCTTCAACTCTGCACTCTGACGACAAGTCAGCGCTCTAGACTGGTGGAATGACCGGCCTGATCGCTTTTCGCGAGATCGTCCTGAAAGTTCACAGCAGATGCGATCTCGCTTGTGATCATTGCTACGTCTACGAACACGCAGATCAGAGCTGGCGCGCCCGGCCCAAAGTGATCTCCCCCGAGGTGATCGCACACACCGCGTCGCGCCTCGCCGAACACGCAAGGACACACGCACTCCCCTCCGTCACGGTCATCCTTCACGGAGGGGAACCGCTTCTCGCGGGCACCGCCCGCCTCCGGCTCGTGTGCGAGGAATTCACCCGCGCCCTCGACGGCATCGCCGCCCTCGACCTGCGCATGCACACCAACGGCCTCCAGCTCAGCCGCCGCTACCTGGACCTCTTCGTGGAGTTCGGCGTCAGCGTGAGCGTCTCCCTCGACGGGGACCAGGCGGCCAACGACCGCCACCGGCGCTACGCCGACGGGCGCACCAGCCACCCCCTCGTGCTGGCCGCCGTGGACCTGCTGCGCACCGAGCCCTACCGCCACCTGTACCAGGGCCTGCTCTGCACCATCGACGTGGCCAACGATCCCGTGGCCGTCCTCGACGCCCTGGTCGAACTGGTTCCGCCGCGCGTGGACTTCCTCCTCCCGCACGCCACCTGGCAGACGCCCCCGGTCCGGCCCGACGAGGCCCCCGACGCCTACGCGCGCTGGCTGCTGCGGGTCTTCGACCACTGGGAGCGCCTCGGCCGCCCGGTCCCCGTACGGCTCTTCGACTCGCTGTTCTCCACCCTGGCCGGCGGCCCCAGCCTCACCGAGTCGCTCGGCCTCGCGCCCACGGACCTCGTCGTGGTGGAGACCGACGGCAACCTGGAGCAGGTCGACTCCCTCAAGAGCGCCTTCGAGGGGGCCGCCGCAACCGGGTTCAACGTCTTCGACCACCCCTTCGACCTGGTCGCGGCCCATCCCGGGGTCCGCGCCCGGCAGCTGGGCCTGGCCGGCGTCAGCGACACGTGCCGCCGGTGCCCCGTCGTACGTTCGTGCGGAGGCGGGCTCTACACCCACCGCTACAAGGCCGGTCCCGAGGGAGCTGGCGGCCCGGAGGCCGCCGGGGACTTCGACAACCCCTCCGTCTACTGCACCGACCTGCGCGAGCTCGTCGATGGCGTGGAGGGGCGTACGAGCACCCGCGCGAGCGCCCCGGAACTCTCCGACCCGGCCGAGCTGGCCGGCTCCCAGGAGCAGCTCACCCGGGACCTGCTCGCCCTCTTGAACGACCGCCGTACGGGTGATTCCGACTGGGACCGGGCCTGGCGGGTGCTGGGTGCCGTGGAGCGGGCCGGGCGGGCGGGCGCGGACGCGCTGGACGCCGTACTGGCCCACCCCTTCACCCGGACCTGGGTCATGGCCTGCCTCGACCCCGCCGGGCAGGGCCGCCCCGGCGCCCCGCAGGCGGCCCGCAGGCTGACCGCGCTGGCCGCCGCCGCCGTGCTGCGCGGCGGGCTCGACCTGCCCGCCGAGGTCGCCTACCGGGACGGCGAGGTCTACCTGCCGACGCTCGGCCTGCTGCGCCTGGGCGAGCCCGGCACCGAGGGGCGGGCCACCCTGCACGCCGTCGACGGGGGGTACGCCGCCCGCGAGGAGGGCCGCCCCGAGCACCGCTTCGGGCCCGCCGCGGGTGACGCCCGCTGGCAGCCCGTACGCACCTGGTCGCCGGGGCCGGGCGCGGTCCCGGTGGCGCTGGAGGACCTGGATCCGCACCGCAACTGCTTCGCCCGCCCGCCCAGGCTGCGGCTCGGCGCCGGGGAGGCCGAGGAGTGGCGCGAGCGCCTCGACGCGGCATGGGCGCTGCTGCACGCCTCGGTGCCCGGGTTCGCGCGGGCGGCCGCCACCGGGCTGACCACGCTGACCCCGCTCGCGGGCGGCCCGCAGGCCCGCGGCTGGGGCGAGGCGGGGCGGCACGGTCCGGGCGCGCTCGGAGTGCCGTACGCGGCCGGGGTGGCGGAGACCGCGCTCGCGCTGCTGACCGGGCGGCGGCGGGCCGGGCTCCAGGCGCTGACCGAGGTGGCCGACCTGTACGCGCTGGACGGGGAGTGGCAGCACCCCTCGCCGTGGCGGGAGCACCCGGTCCCGGTGTCCCGGCTGCTGGCCGACGTCCACGAGCGGGTGGCCGTGGAGGCCTACCTGCGGGCGACCGCCACCGCCGAGCCGGGCGGGCTGGACCGGATCAACCGGGCGCTGGACCGGCTGTCGGGCGCGGCGGAGCTGACGAGCACCGGCAAGCGGCTCGTGGAGCAGCTCCGCTGGGAACTGAAGGCGGTCGACGCGTGACGGGGGGGCCCGCCGCCCCGCTCCACGCGCTCGGCGTCCGCCCCGGCGCCCGCCTCCTGGTGCACGCCTCGCTCGGTGGTACCGGTCTGCGCGCCGAGGAGCTGCGCGGCGCCCTCCTGGCCGCCGTCGGCCCGGACGGCGCCCTCGCGGCGCCGGCCTTCACCCCGCAGAACTCCAAGACCTCCACGGCGCACCTGGCCCGGATCGCGGGCCTCTCCGATGAGGACGTACGGGCCTTCCGCGCGCGGATGCCCGCCTTCGACCCGGAGCGCACCCCGAGCCACGGAATGGGGGTGCTGGCCGAGGCCGTGCGCACCGCCCCGGGAGCGGTCCGCAGCGGGCATCCGCAGACCTCTTTCTCCGCGGTCGGCGAAGGCTCCCGGGAACTGTGTGCGGAACATCCGCTGACCAGCCATTTGGGCGAGGAATCACCCCTGGGAAAGATGTGCGGGGAGGGATGGGAGGTACTCATGATCAATGTGGGATTTTCCGTCTGTACCGCTTTCCATCTCGCGGAGTATCGAATTCCGAAGCCCCCCTTGCGCATGTACGAGTGTGTGGTGAAGGTGAACCTTCCGGGGTCTTCAGGGGGGCAGCCTGAAGGTCCGAAGCGGGAAGGGTGGACCGCGTACGAGGACATCGCGCTGGATGACAGCGATTTCGCCGAGATCGGCAGGGCGTTCCCCGAAGAGGGGATTCGCCGGGGGCGGATCGGCGGGGCATCGACCATGCTCTTCGCCCTTCCGCATGCCGTCGATCACGCGCTTGAATGGATGACCGAAAACAGACGCTGATTGACTGAACGATGAGGGGATGTGGCGGAGCAGCTCCGGAATGATGTTTCTTCGCTCGCATCTTCGGGACGGGGGTCGTGTGCCCGCATCAGTGCAGCCGTACTTTTTTCTCAGTTATGCGCATACACCGAGGTTCGGGGCGGGAGGACCGGACCCGGACATGTGGGTGGAGCGGCTTTTCCGCGATCTCTGCAGTCATGTCATGGCGCTGACGAATCTGCCCGCGGGAGCCGAGGCCGGCTTCATGGACCGGGAGATACGCAGCGGTGAGGGCTGGTCGGAACGGCTCGGGGCGGCGCTCGCCACCTGCCGGGTCTTCGTCCCGCTGTTCTCGCCGCGCTACTTCGCCAGCGAAATGTGCGGGAAGGAGTGGTTCGCCTTCGCGCAGCGCACCATCCACCACGTGGCGCTCAGCAATCAGCCGGCCGAGGCCATCGTGCCCGCGTTATGGGTGCCGGTACCGCCCTCCCAACTGCCGCTTCCCGCCGAGCGGTTGCAGTTCAACCACAACACCTTCGGCGAGCGGTACGTCACCGACGGGCTTTACGGACTGATCAAACTGCGGGGTTACGCCGAGCAGTACGAGAGCGCCGTGTACGAACTCGCCAAGCGGATCGTCCGGGTCGCCGAGACCGTCCGGCTCGATCCGATCCGGCCGCTCGACTACCGCCTCGTGCCCAGCGCCTTCGGCCCCCCGAGCGGTACTCCCAGCAGCACCGCCCGCACCCTGCACGTGACCGTGGCCGCCTCCTCCCGGCACGATCTGCCCGAGGGCCGCAGCCCCGAGTACTACGGGGACAGCGCGCTGGACTGGAACCCGTACCACCCGGTCTCCCAGCGGCCCATCGCCTACGTCGCCGAGGACCTGGTCCGCAATCTCAACTACCAGACGACGGTGGGCTCGTTCGACGACGAGGCCGGCCACTTCGACTCCAAACAGCCGCCCACCCGGCCCGAGATCCTCATCGTGGACCGGTGGGCGGTGGAGGACGAACAGCGCCGGCAGCGCCTGGCCGCCTTCGACCAGGAGTCCCGGCCGTGGATCAACGTGGTGGTGCCGTGGAACCGGTACGACCACCAGAGCCGCGCGAAGGAGAGCGAGTTGGCCCACCGGCTCGAGGACACCATGCCCGTCAAGATGAGCCAGGGCCGGGCCGCCTGCCGGGCCGCCGCCAACGGCGTGGCCAACATGGAGACGCTCGGGCAGATCCTGCCGCAGGTGGTGGAGGCCGCCGCCCAGCAGTTCCTCAGACACGCCCAGGTCTATCCGCCGGCCGGCAGCCCCGTGGCCGGCACCGAACGGCCCCGGCTGCTCGGTCCGATGGGGATGAACGGACCGCCGGCCCCGCCGCCGGCCCCCTTCCCGCCCACCGCGGGCCTCGCGGGCACCACGGGCACCACGGGCGACGGGTACGGCGGGCCCACAGACACCAACGACAACGACCGGGGGGACGCGGATGACATCGAGTCGTGACAGCCAGAGCCATGACACCCAGCACGGCAGCCGTGACGAGCACCGCGAGGGGCGCATCGTCACCTTCTACTCGTACAAGGGCGGCACCGGCCGCACGATGGCGCTCGCCAACACCGCCTGGATCCTCGCCGCCAACGGCAAGCGGGTCCTCGCCGTGGACTGGGACCTGGAGGCGCCCGGCCTGCACCGCTTCTTCCACCCCTTCCTGGACCCCTCCACCCTCGGCGCCACCACCGGTGTCATCGACCTGATCAGCGAGTACGCCTGGGCGGCCACCAGCCCGGTGCAACGCGCGGACGACTGGCACAAGGACTACGCCCGGATCCAGCCGCACGCCGTCTCGCTCACGCCCGAGAACCTCGGCTGGGAGTTCCCCGACGGCGGGACCCTCGACTTCGTCTCGGCGGGCCGGCAGAACCGCGAGTACTCGGCGACCGTCTCGACCTTCGACTGGGACAACTTCTACGACCGGCTCGGCGGCGGGCTCTTCTTCGACGCCTTACGCGCGGACATGAAGCGCAACTACGACTACGTCCTGATCGACAGCCGCACCGGCCTCTCCGACATAGCCGACATCTGCACGGTCCACCTGCCCGACGTCCTGGTCGACTGCTTCACCCTGTCCGACCAGTCCATCGACGGCGCGGCCTCCGTGGCCCGGCAGATCGACGAGCGGTTCAACGACCGCGGCATCAAGATCTATCCGGTGCCGATGCGCATCGACGAGGGCGAGAAGGAGAAGGCCGACGCCGGCCGCGCCCTGGCCCGCATCAAGTTCGACCGCTTCCCCAACGGCCTGATCGGGGACGACCTCACCTCCTACTGGGGCGCGGTGGAGATCCCGTACCGCCCCTACTACGCCTACGAGGAGACCCTGGCCACCTTCGGGGACGAGGCCGGGCTCACCAACTCCCTGCTCTCCGCCTTCGAACGGCTCACCGCCGTGGTCACCGAGGGCGACGTCACCTCGATGCCCGCCATCGGCGAGGAGGTGCGCCTGCGCATCCGCGACGCCTTCACCCGGCGCCGCCCGGCCCTGCCCGCGGACCTCTTCCTCTCCTACGTCGCCGAGAACCGCATGTGGGCCGACTGGATCGAATCGGTGCTCACCCGGGCCGGCTTCCGGGTCGTCCCCCGGGACGTCTCCGCCGAGAGGGCCCCGGCCGCCGCCGGCGGGGACACCCTGGGCGGTACGGGGATCAGCGTCGACACCGCCGCGCGGACCGTGGTGCTGCTCTCCAGCGCCTACCTCAAGTCCGCCCGCGCGGTGGACGTGTGGGAGCGGGCCGCCGCCGAGGACCCGACCGGGGGCCGCCGCCAGCTGGTGCCGCTGCGGGTGGGCGACGTACGCCTGTCGACCCCGTACATCGACCGCAACCCGGTGGACCTGTTCCGGCTGGACGAGGTGCACGCCACCACCGCGCTGCTGCGCGCGGTGGAACGCCCGATGGCGCTGCCCGACACCGTCGCCAGCGCCTCCGCGCCCGGCCCCCGCTTCCCCGGGACGGTCCCGAAGATCTGGAACGCGCCGCCCCGCAACCCCGGGTTCACCGGCCGCTCCATCGTGCTGGAGCGGATGCGCGACCAGCTCGGCGGCGGCATATCCGTGGTGCTGCCGCAGCCGCAGACCCTGTTCGGGCTCGGCGGCGTCGGCAAGACCCAGGTGGCGCTGGAGTACGTGCACCGGTTCATGGCCGACTACGACCTGGTCTGGTGGATCTCCGCCGAGCAGACCGACGACGTGGTCGCCGCCCTCGCGGAACTGGCCGTACGCCTCGGTGCGCAGACCGGCGAGGACATGTCGGCCGCCTCCCAGGAAGCGATCGACCTGCTGCGGCGCGGGGTTCCCTCCTCGCGCTGGCTGCTCGTCTTCGACAACGCGGACGATCCCGAGACCCTCAAGCGGTACTTCCCGCCGGGCGGCCCGGGGCACGTGCTGGTCACCTCCCGCAACCAGTCCTGGTCCCAGTACGGCGACGCCCTCCCGGTGGACGTGTTCCTGCGCGAGGAGTCCATCGAGCACCTCCAGCGCCGGGCCCCCGGCCTCAGCAAGGAGGACGCGGAGCAGGTGGCCGTCGCCGTCGGCGACCTGCCGCTGGCCGTCGAACAGGCGGGAGCCTGGATCGCGGAGACCGCGACCCCGGTGTCCGCGTACATCGAGCAGCTGGCCCAGCAGGCCGCCCGCGTGCTGGCGCTGAACCAGCCGCCCGGCTACCCGGAGCCGGTGGCCGCCACCTGGAACGTCTCCATAGAACGGCTCCAGTCCCGCTCCCCCGCGGCCGTGCGGCTGCTCCAGCTGTGCGCCTTCTTCGCACCCGAGCCCATCTCGGCGAACCTGCTCTACAGCAAGGAGATGATCGACGCCCTCAAGCCGTACGACTCCTCCCTCCAGGAGAAGCTCGTCCTCGGCCGCGTCATCCGGGAGATCGGCCGCTTCGCCCTCGCCAAGGTCGACCAGGTCAGCAACAGCATCCAGGTGCACCGCCTGGTGCAGGCGGTGATCCGGGCGCAGCTCTCCGAGGAGGAGCAGCGCGAGGCCCGGCACGCGGTGCACCGGATCCTCGCGGGAGCCCGGCCGGACGACGACGAGCCGATAGACAACCCGGAGACCTGGCCGCGGTTCAACACCATCTGGCCGCACCTGACCCCGTCGGAGGCCCGGTTCTGCAAGGAGCCGGAGACCCGCCGGCTGCTGATCGACCGCGTCCGCTACCTGTGGAAGCGCGGAGACTTCAAGGCCGCGTACGCGCTGGGCGAGGAGCTGCGCGAGACCTGGCGCGAGACCCTGGGCGGCGACGACCTCCAGTACCTGTACCTGCGCTTCCACCTCTCCAACATCCTGCGCTCGCAGGGCCGGTTCGTGGAGGCGATGGAGCTGGACGAGGGCACGCTGGAGCGCCAGCAGGCGGCGCTGGGCGTCTCGCACCCGCACACGTACATGACCACCAGCGGTCTGGCGATGGACCTGGGGGCGCTCGGCCGCTACGGCGAGGCGATGGAGCTGGCCAACGCGGCGCACGAGGGCTTCGGGCAGATCTTCCACGAGGCCCACCCGCGCACCCTGGCGGCCGCGAACAACCTGGCGCTGAACCTGCGCATGATCGGGCAGTACGCGCGGGCCAGGGAGATCGACCAGGAGGTCTTCGACCGGCGCACCGAGGTGCTGGGCACGGACCACCCGTACACCCTGTCCTCGGCGCAGAACCTGGCGCGCGACCTGCGCGAGGTGGGCCGGTACGACGACTCGGTGCAGCTGCTGAGCCGGACGTACGAGATCTACAAGCGGACCCTGGGCCGGGCCTTCCCCGGCACCCTGTCGGCGGCCAAGAACCTCGCGGTCTCGCTGCGCAGGGCGGGTGACGTGGAGGACGCGCTGCGGCTGACGACGGCGACCCGCAACCGGTACCGGGCCAAGTACACCTCGGTCAACCCGGACCTCCTGGCCTGCGAACTGAACCTGGCCGCCGACCTGTTCGCGACCGGGGACCCGGGCGCGGCGCGGGACCTGGCCCAGGAGGTGGTGGACGAGTACGTGAAGGTGCCGGGCGAGCGGCATCCGTACACCCTGGCCGCGGTCAACAACCTCGCGGTGTTCCACTGGGGCACGGGGGCGGCGGACACCGCCGACCCGCTGCTGCGCCAGACCATCCGGCACATGCGCGAGGTGCTGGGCGACAACCACCCGCACACCATCTTCGCCAACCTCAACCTGGCCAACGCCCGGGCCGACCTCGGCGATCCGGAGGGCGCCCTGGAGCTGGAGCGGATCTCGGTGATGCGGCTGCGCGAGGCGCTGGGCGTGCACCATCCGGAGACCCTGGCCAGCTCCTCCAACATGGCGGTCAGCCTGGACATGATGGGCCGCAAGGAGGAGGCGAACCGGGTCCGGGCCGAGGCGGTCGCCGAGCTGACCCGGCTGCTCGGCGAGGACCACGGGCTGACGCGGTACGCCCGCGACGAGCGCCGGGTCCACCGGGACCTGGAGCCGCTTGCGGTGTGACCCGCGGGGGCGGCTCCCGCCGGGAGCCGCCCCCGCACCTCCCCGATCCACGGACGAACAGCAGACTGGGGGGTTCGCTGTGAGTGACAGCATGACCTTTCGCAACGAGGACCTGCCGGCCCTCTTCCACCACACCGACCAGGCGGCGATCTCCCGGCAGCGGGAGTCCACCCAGGCCACCCGCGCCCAGCTGATGCTGCTCGTCGTGGCCGCCGCGATCGCCGCCCTGCCCGAGGGGCCGAAGATCGGCTCCGCCTACCTGTCCGGGCTCCTCAGCGTGCTCGCGTACGCCGCGGTGCTGGGCGTGGGCGTACGGGCCACCCGGCGCCGGGCCCGCCCGCAGTGGCAGCTCAACCGCAGCGCCGCGGAGTTCATCAAATCGCTGGCCTGGCGGTACGCCGTCCACGGCGCGCCCTTCGGCAGCGATGTCCCGGGCGTCGAGGAGACGTACCGGACCCGGCTGGAGGCGGGACTGAACGAACTGCGGAAGATGGGCTGGGAGGATCCGCGGACCGCCGGGCTGGTGCCCGACGGCGGGGAGATCACCGGTGCGATGTTCCGGCTGCGGGGGCTGGACTACCAGGTCCGCAGGGAGACGTACGTCCGTGACCGGCTGATCGAGCAGCGCAACTGGTACCAGCGCAAGACGGAGGTGTCCCGGCGGGCCACGGCCCTGTGGTCGTGGTCGATCGTGCTGCTGACCCTGCTGGCACTGCTGTTCGCCCTCTTCGGGGCGTTCGGTTCGGGTCCGGGGCCGGCGCTGACCGGGCTGCTGAGCGCGGCGGCGACGGCCGGCATCGCCTGGAACGAGGTGCGGCGCCACCATCCGCTGATCGAGGCGCACACGCTGATCGAGCAGGACCTCTCCGCGATGATGGTCGTGATGCAGACGACGATCACCGAGACGCAGTGGCCGACGTCGGTCTACGAGACCGAGCGGTACGTGTCCCCGCAGCACACGGACTGGCTTGCCCGGCACAGCAGTTGACGGACCGGGCGGGCGTGGCTTCAGTCCCGGGCCACGCCCTCCCGCCAGATCACGGTGACGGGCTTGCCGAGCGCGCGGGCGTAGGCGACGATCTCGGCGGTGCCGCCGTGCCCGCGGGCGGGCAGGCCGTCCCAGACGGCGACGAGGCGGTCGCAGGAATCGGCGATGTAGGTGCCGGCCGCGTAGTAGGCCTCGTCGGTGGAGCGGGCGAAGTCCATGCGGACCTCCTGCGCGGCCCGGCGCTTGAGCCCCAGGTACCGGTCCAGGGCGCCGGTGTCCTCGAAGCCCTCCTCGTAGTCCCCGCTGGGGATGACCACGGTGAGGTCGGCGCCGTATTCCAGGGCGATGGCGGCGAACAGCTGGTCCGCACCCTCGGCGAGGCTGGAGAGGGCCTCCAACGGCCCCTCGTGGCCGCCCAGTACGGCCCGCAGACCGTCTTCCACATGGCCGAGCAGCTCGTTCGGGATCGACCGGTGCCCGGTCACGCCGATTCGCTTCATGCAGAAACCCGCTCCCCCCGTGGACACGAACGCCCTGGACATCCTCCCAGAAGGCGGGAGGACGTCCAGGGGTGCGGCGGGGGCGCACGGGTCCGTGGTGCGGCCCCGGGCGAGGGCTAGTAGACGCTCACGCCGTACGCGTTGAGCGCCTCGACGACGGGCTGGAAGAACGTGGTGCCGCCCGAGGAGCAGTTGCCGCTGCCGCCCGAGGTGAGGCCGACCGCGCGGGTGCCCGAGTAGAGCGGGCCGCCGCTGTCGCCGGGCTCGGCGCAGACGTTGGTCCGGATCATCCCGTAGACGACGTCGCCGCCGCCGTAGTTCACGGTGGCGTTGAGGCCGGTCACCGAGCCGCTGTGGATGCCGGTGGTGGAGCCGCGGCGGGTGACGGCCAGACCGTTGGTGGCGTTGATGGCGCTGGTGATGTCCTGGCTGCCGACGGTGCCGGGCGGCACCGGGGAGTTGGAGGCGTACTTGATCAGGCCGTAGTCATTGGTCGGGAAGCTGGAGCCGACGGTGGACCCGATGACGGTGGTGTGCGAGGAGTTGGTCCACCAGGTGCCCGCGCCGTCGGTGCAGTGGCCGGCGGTCAGGATGTAGTACGTGGATCCGCTGCGCACGTTGAAGCCGGCCGAACAGCGCCAGCTGGTGGCGTAGATGGCGTCGCCGCCGGAGACGAGCTTGCGCAGCTTGCCGGGGGTGCGCTCGATGCGCAGGGCGGCCGCGTTCGTTCCGGCCTCGCTGCGGATCCGGGCGATGTCGGCCGCCGAGACGGTGGAGTCGGCGGTGACCACGAGGGTGCCGGTGGCGGGGTCGGTGTGCCAGGCGGTGCCGGCCACGTCGGCGCGCAGGACCGAGGCCCCGGCGGAGGCGAGCCGGTCGGCGCTGAACCCGCCGTCGGCGTGCGCGGCCGTGGGGGCCGCGAGGGCGGCCACGGCGGCCATGCCGGTGGCCACGGCGAAGAGCCGGGAACGGATGATGCTCTTGATCGTCACTTGTCGTCCTCCCGAGTGGGGGTCGGAGGCCCGGCGGGGTGGGGTGGTGCCGGAGCCCGTGGAGGGCGGCCGGGGGCACGACGGACGCGATGCCGTTCGACGTGCCCCTGACAAGCCCCGAGAGACGCTGACGGGAGTCTCCTGGTGTCAGATACCGCTAGCAAGGGCGCCTTTCAGCCGCCGCTCGCCCGCCGAGAGCTCGAAGGGCAGGGTGTTGCCGGGCGGCGGGAAGGGGCAGACGAAGTGGTCCGCGAAGGCGCACGGCGGGAGCTGGACCCGGTTGAGGTCCACGGTGACGGAGCCGTCCGCGGCGGGCGTTCCGGGCTTCAGGAACCGGAACCGGTAGCTCGAACGGCCGCCGGTGGCATCGCCGATGACCGCCCACAGACTGCCGTCCTCCTCGTCCACCGCGACCCGCAGC
Source organism: Streptomyces sp. NPDC058401 (assembly GCF_042722885.1). Lineage (NCBI taxonomy): Bacteria > Bacillati > Actinomycetota > Actinomycetes > Kitasatosporales > Streptomycetaceae > Streptomyces > Streptomyces sp. NPDC058401. Next base: position 6,579 of record NZ_JBHXKA010000065.1, on the reverse strand, counting down.
GTGTGCCGGTCCCCGGCGAAGACGAAGCTCAGCTCGCCGCCCAGGCCGAGCCCGCGCGCCCGCCCGTCGACGTTCTCGACCTGGACGGTCCGCTCCTGCCCGTACGGGGTGAACTGCCCCGGCACCGCGTACGCCGGGTCGTACGGGGTGGCCTCGATCCCGGTGAAGGCCGCGCGGCCCGGCGCGGCCGGGTCGAACACCCGTACCGCCCATTCCCCTTCGCGCCGGATCACGACGAGCCGCACCTCCCCGGCGGCGAGCCGGGAGCGCGAGGGCGGGCTCTCGTCGGCGGCCAGCACGGCGGCGCCGGCGAGGGGCTCGCCGCCCAGGGTGATCCCGTCCTGCGGCCCCGCGGTCAGACTCACGCCTCCGCCGGTGGCCCGCCAAAGCCCCGGAACGGCCGGAATTCGACCTTCCGGGTAGTCGGCGAGCCAGTAGGTGCCGGTCAGTGCGAGCGGCCCGTAGGGGGCGGACGCGGTGGCCACCCGGTGCTCGTGCCACTGCTTCCAGGCGGTGGTCGGATCTTCCGCATCATCGGTGTCGCCGGTGTCGGCTGCGTCAGCGCTCATGCCGCTCAACCCTTCCACACCGGCCCGGCCGAGAACCGCAAGGCTCGGGAATGGCCACGAACGCACGCATGCCCCAACGCACTGGACCCCCACCCGGCAGGCGGGAGGGGGTCCAGCGATCAACGGTGAAGCAGGGTGCGTGTGGGTTTAGTACACGCTGACGCCCCAGCGGGCCAGCGCTTCCTTGACGGGCTGGAAGTAGGTGGTGCCACCCGCCTTGCAGTCGCCGCTGCCGCCGGAGGTGAGGCCGACCGCGCGGGTACCCGAGTAGAGCGGGCCGCCGCTGTCGCCGGGCTCGGCGCAGACGTTGGTCTTGATCAGACCCTTGACGGTCTCACCGCTGGTGTAGTGCACGGTCCAGTTCAGGCCGGTCACCTTGCCGCCGTGCGTGCCGGTGGTGTTGCCGCGGCGCTTCACGCTCAGGCCCACCGTGGCGTTGATGGCGGTCTTGATGTCCTGGCTGCCGACGCTGCCCGAGTGCTTGAGGGCCTTGTTGTCGTAGCGGACCAGCCCGTAGTCGTTGCCCGGGAAGCTGGCGCCGACGTTCGCGCCGATCTTCGTGGAACGCGACGCGTTGGTGTACCAGGTACCGGCACCCTTGACGCAGTGACCCGCGGTCAGGACGTAGTACGTGCTGCCCTTGTGCACGTTGAAGCCGAGGGAGCAGCGCCACGAGGTGGTCCAGATGCCGTCCCCTCCGCTGGTCAGCATCGACAGCTTGCCGTGGGTCCGCTCGATGCGCACCGCCGAGGCGTTCGCCCCGGCCTCCTTCTTGATCTTCTCTATGTTCGCGTCCGAGACGGTGGAGTCCGCGGTCACCACGAGGGTCCCCGTGGCCGGGTCCGCGGCCCATGCGGTGCCGGGGACGTCGGCTCGCAGGAGCGAGGCATCCGCCGCGGCGAGGCGCTCGGCGGTGACGCTGCTGCCGCTCGGGGCCTCTGCCGCCGTCGCGGGACCCGCGAGGGTGGCCACGGCGGTCAGACCGACGGCCGCGGCGAAGAGCCGGGAACGGAAGATGCGCTTGATCGTCACTTATTGTCCTCCCGAAGGAAATCGAAGCCCGGGCAGGTGCGGTGCCCGAGCTTGTGCAGTCGCCAGGAGCCGCGGCCGGCAGATCGCCGTTCGCCGTGCCCCTGACAAACCCCGTAAATGCTATCGAAGGTTTTCCGGCGAGAGGCGCGCGGGGCAAGGGCTGGTTCAAGCCACTGTCCGCTCCGCGTCTACCTCCTCGGCCGAAGCGCTCCCTTGCCGCAGCCCAGGCCGCGCTGTCGCCCGCCGCACACCGAGTTCCGGAACGGCTGGAAATCGCCCTGCCGGATCGAGGGCGCGGGAGACCGGACCAAGCCCGCTCCAAGCCCGCGCCAAGCCGGAACCAATCCGAAGCCGAGCCGGAGCCGAAGCGGAGCCCGGACGTCCTCAGCAGCCGTCGCAGGGACAGCAGCAGCAGTCACCGCACCCGCAGTCACCGCAGCAGTCACAGCCGTCGCAGCAGTCACCGGCATCGCACCACGGGTCCTTCCGCTCCCGGGACCACGGGCCCTCGTGCTCCGTGCAGCACAGCTGGCAGGTGCAGAAGAGCCCGAGGGCCACCGCGCAGCCCGGCAGCAGGTCGCGGCGCGGCTTGCGCGGGGGCGCCGGGGGCGGGCCGAAGTCCACCGGGGGCGGCCCGAAGGAGCCCTCGGGAGCCGGGGCCGTCGCCGTGTGGGAGCAGCCGGCGGTGCCGAAGGCGCGGTCCACCGAGGTGCGCAGCTCGTGCACGAGCAGCCGGTGGGCGAGCCCCGCGTCGGCGAACTCCACCTCCCGCAGCGCCAGCCGGATCCCGCGCAGCGCGTCGTCGCACAGCCTGCGCGCCTCGGCCCGGGGGGTCCCGGTGGCGGTCAGCGGGTTCCAGGCACCCGCCGCCGCGTCCGCGGCCTGGTCCTCGACGGCGTCCAGCAGGTGGGCGAGCCGCCCGAAGTAGCGGCCCGCCTCGGCGAGCGCGGGGGCGTTGCCTGGCCGTCCGGCGAGGGTCGCGGTATGGGCGAAGGCGGCGGCCGTGGCCGTCTCGGTCGGCTCGGTCACCACCAGCACCGGCGTGCCGGCTCCGGCCAGGGTCTCGATGCCCGCCTGCCGGTCCACGGCGTCGACGAGCACCGCCGTGTCGAAGCCGAGCGAGGCGCCGGTACGGGCGCCCGCCCGGTCCCAGCCCCGGGCCACCCGGCGCGCCGCGAGGGCGATCGGGGCGCGGGCCAACAGGCCGTCCCGGTCGGCCACGTGGTCGCGCACCTTCGCGGAGGCCAGGACCAGCGAGACGGCGGCGGCGAGCCGCGCACCCTCGCCGTTGGCCACGGCCGCGGTGCGCATCCCGCGCAGTGGACAGGGGCCGGCGGTGCGCCGGGAGCCCGGGGCGGGACCCGACTGAGCCTCCGTCAGAACGGAGACGAGCAGCCCGTCGTAGTTGGTGACGATCCTCGCGAACTGGCCGTGGTCGCCCCGAAGTGCCAGGCACAGCCCGCAGAGATGGGCCATCCACTCCGTCTTGAACCGTTCCCCGAGGCGGTGCGTGCAGGGTCTGACGATGCCGAACAAAACGATTCCCCCGTGTGTCATACGCGTGCTGACGGGCATGGTAGCGAGACCGGCCGTCACCCGTACGCCCCCGTCCCTCACCCGTACGGATGCACTGGTCGTATTTTCACTCAGACAGCAGCGGTAGCCGCTGGGATCCTTGACCGTGCAACGGATGTTCTGCACCAGTACCGTCACGAAACCCCTGCGCGGCGACTATCCACTTGGCGCGTTGTCAGCATCATGGACGACGATAGGGACGCGGAAGACAAGACAGAACTGACCGCGATGAAAGGAGGCGTCCATGGGTTCGGTGCGCAAGGCGAGTGCCTGGCTGGGTCTCGTAGAGGACAGCGACGACGAGCGTTACTACGACGACGACTACGCGGAGGCTCCGCAGGGAGGCTCGGTGGTCGGCCCCGGCGAGCAGTGGGTCACGGACCCGCGCGTCAAGGTGGCGTCGGAGTCCGCCGTCGAGCAGGGCCGCCGCATCGCGACGGTCACCCCGGACGGCTTCCGCGACGCCCGCGGCATCGGCGAGCTGTTCCGCGACGGTGTTCCGGTCATCGTGAACCTGTCGTCGATGGACCCGGGCGACGCGAAGCGCGTGGTCGACTTCGCGGCCGGTCTGACCTTCGGTCTGCGCGGTTCGATCGAGCGGGTGGCGACCAGGGTCTTCCTGCTGACCCCGGCCGACACCCAGATCGTGAGCGGCGAGTCCGGCGGCCGCTCGCGCGACTTCTTCAACCAGAGCTGAGCAAGGCCTCACCGGTTCCTTACGGTTCCTTCCGGCCCTCCCGGCATCCAGCGGGCCCCGCGCGGGCCTAGCGGAAGGCGTCGAGCCCGGTGAGCGCCTTGCCCAGGACGAGCTGGTGCATCTCGACGGTGCCCTCGTAGGTGAGGACCGATTCGAGGTTGGTGGCGTGCCGCATGACGGGGTATTCGAGGGAGATCCCGTTGGCACCGAGGATCGTCCGCGCGGTGCGACAGATCTCGATGGCCTCGCGGACGTTGTTGAGCTTGCCGAAGCTGATCTGCTCCGGCCGCAGGGTTCCCGCGTCCATCCGCCGCCCCAGGTGGTGGGCGAGCAGGATCCCCTTGTGGAGTTCCAGTGCCATGTCCGCGAGCTTGGCCTGGGTGAGCTGGAAGCCGCCGATGGGCCTGCCGAACTGCTCGCGCGTCTTGGCGTAAGCGAGCGCCGACTCGAAGCTGGCGCGCGCCGCGCCCATGGATCCCCAGACGATCCCGTACCGCGCGTGGCTGAGACAGCCGAGCGGCCCCTTGAGTCCGGTGACGCCCGGAAGCACCGCGTCGGCGGGCAGCCGTACGTCGTCCATGACCAGCTCGCTGGTCACCGAGGCGCGCAGGGACCACTTGTGCTTGATCTCCGGGGCGGAGAAGCCGGCGCTGTCCGTGGGGACGGCGAACCCGCGGATCCCCTCCTCGGTCTGCGCCCAGACCACGGCCACGGCGGCCACCGAGCCGTTGGTGATCCACATCTTGCGGCCGTTGAGGACCCAGTCCGAGCCGTCCCGCTTGGCGTGGGTGCGCATCGCGCCGGGGTCCGAGCCGACGTCCGGCTCGGTCAGCCCGAAGCAGCCGATGAGCTCGCCCGCGGCCATGCCGGGCAGCCACCGCTGCTTCTGCTCCTCGGAGCCGTACTTCCAGATCGCGTACATCGCGAGCGAACCCTGTACGGAGACCAGGGAGCGGATCCCGGAGTCGGCGGCCTCCAGTTCCAGGCAGGCGAGCCCGTACTGGACGGCGCTCGCGCCGGCGCAGCCGTATCCCTGGAGCGACATCCCGAGGGCGCCGAGGGCGCCGAGCTCCTTGGCGATCTCGCGGATGCCGGGCAGCTCGCCGTTCTCGTACCACTCGGCGATGTTCGGCAGGATCCGGTCGGCGGCCCAGCCGCGGACGGTGTCCCGGATCGCGAGGTCCTCGGGCGTGAGGAGTTCGTCGAGCCCGAGCGGGTCGGTGGGAACGAAGGACACTGCGCCTCCTGGCGAGCCGGGATCACAAAAACCTAGCGCCGCAAGTTTGTCGGTCCGGCGGTCCCCGGTCCACCCGCTTCCGGTGTGACTCCGGTCCTGTGCGCGGGACCTGCGCCCGGGACCAGCGCCCGGTTCCCGGTCCCGGGACCCCCGGCCCGGCGGGCAGACTGCGGACATGCTCGATACCTCCGCGCGGCTGCTGCGCCTGTTGTCCCTGTTGCAGGCCCACCGGGAATGGACCGGGGCCGATCTGGCCGGCCGGCTCGGCGTCACGCCGCGGACCGTGCGCCGCGACGTGGACCGGCTGCGGGAGCTCGGTTACCCCGTGAACGCCAGTCCGGGCACCGGCGGCGGCTACCAGCTGGGGGCCGGTGCCGAGCTGCCGCCCCTGCTCCTCGACGACGACGAGGCCGTCGCGGTGGCCGTGGGGCTGCGGACCGCCGCCGGGAACGGCGTGGAGGGCATCGGCGAGGCCTCCGTACGGGCGCTGGCGAAGCTGGAGCAGGTCCTGCCGTCACGGCTGCGGGCCCGGGTGTCCGCACTGAACCGGTTCACCGTGCCCATGCTCCGCGGGGCGGGTGCGGCCACCATCGACCCCTCCGTGCTGACGGAGCTGGCCGGCGTCTGCCGCGACGCCGAGCGGCTGCGCTTCGGGTACCGGGACCACGGGGGCAGCGTCACCCGCAGGACCGTCGAACCGCACCGGCTGGTGTGCAGCGAGCGCCGCTGGTACCTCGTCGCCTGGGACCTGGACCGGGAGGACTGGCGGACCTTCCGGGTGGACCGGATCGAGCCCAGGCCCCCGCACGGACCGCGCTTCACCCCGCGCCCGCCGCCGGCCGAGGACCTCGCCGCGTACGTCTCCCGGGGCATCTCCCAGCGGGTGTACGCGGCCCGCGCGGTCGTCCGGCTGCGGGTGCCCGAGGAGGAGGCGGCCCGGATCGTCGGGCCGGCCGACGGGACCCTGGAACCGCTCGACGAGCGGAGCTGCATCCTGCGCACCGGGGCGGTCAGCCTCGATGTCCTCGTGATTCACCTCATGATGATCGGCTGTGAGTTCGAGGTCGTCGAGCCGGCCGAGCTGACGGATCGGATCCGGGCCGCGCGAGATCGGCTCGGCAGGTCTCTGGAACCGCGTGAACCCGCCGCGGAAGTGAAGGATTTGTGAGGAAGCGGAGGGCGCCCGGAGTGCACTGCGCCCACAATTCCGGGGAGTTCCGGAGTAATTCGAAACAGAATTCGCCCCGGGCGTGTCGCGGGGCGGGAAATAAAAGGTACGGACGAACTCCGCCGTGGCGGACTGTCGACAATCCGTGACACAAGCGTGACCCGGTATGGAGGAACGTCCGGGCGCGACGCTGACGTTCCGGGGCTTTCGCGGCCGGGCCCGGCGGCGAAAGGCCCGCGCCCGGTCCGGGACGCGCAACGGCGGGCCCCGGTCGTCGACCGGGGCCCGCCGTGGGTGCGCG
>NZ_JBHXKA010000064.1:0-43419 GCF_042722885.1 Streptomyces sp. NPDC058401 | reverse complement strand
GGGCCAGTCACATCCAGCCCCTCCGGCGTTTGAGGAGCGGGGTCTGGGGCGGAGCCCCAGGGAACGGTGGAAGGGCGGGTCGGGGACGGCCCCGCGCAGCGGCTGCCGGAGCCGGCTACCCCGGCCAGGGGGCCACTCCGACCGGCTGAACCAGCCAGCCGAAGTCGCCGAGGCCACCCCGCGCGGTGAGTTCCGCAGCCTCCCCGGCCAGGGACAGCGCCCGCACGTACGCCACCGGATCGCTGGAGGCGAGGGCCAGCGGGGGCCGCGCCCCCGAGACCCCGAGCGCGGCCAGCGCTTCCCGCTGCGTCACCAGGGCCGCCCCCGGCCCCCCGCACGCGTCGAGCGCCACGTGCGCCGTGACATCGCAGCTCCCGTCCGGGACGGGGGCGGTCTCCCGCCCGGCGCGGAATCCGGTGAGCGTTCCGAAGGGCGGCCGGGCCTCCCGGGTGTGGGCGTAGTCCACCGCGACCGCGAGCCCCCGCTCCAGGGTCGCGACGGCCGCCGCCCAGGCCTCGTCGCGCGGGCGCCCGATCTCCGCCCGGCCCGCGCCCTCCTCCGTGCCCGCCCCCGGCCACCACCGCTCCAGCCAGGCCCGGTCCGGCCCGTCGAGAGGGCCGCCCGGATGCTCCGTACCGTCCCGGGCGACCTCCACGTAGCGCCCGTCCTCGGCGAGGTCCAGCGGTACGTTGTCGAGCCACTCGTTGGCGAAGAGCAGCCCGCGGACGCCGCGCGGCGGCTCGCTCACCCAGCGGATCCGCCCGTCGAGCCCGGCGGGCCGCTCCGCGCGTTCCACCCCGTACGGCCGCACCCGCGCGGCAGTCTGCGGCGGCAGCGCGGCCAGCACCTCGGCCAGCAGTTCCCCGCGCCCGGCCCCTACGTCGACCAGGTCCAGCTCCTCCGGGCGGCCGAGCTCCCCGTCCACCCACAGGAGCAGCCGGGCCACGGCCCCCGCGTACAGCGGCGAGGCGTGCACGGACGTGCGGAAATGGCCTGCGGGGCCGGGCCCGCCGGGGCGTACGTAGAAGCCGTCGGGGCCGTACAGCGCCCGCTCCATCGCCGTCCGCCAGCGGACCGGACCCGCCTCTTCCACGGCTTCACCCTGAGTGCTCATCGCTGAAAGGTTATGGTCGCCTCCACCTCGGGTAGTACTCGCGCGTCGCACGGATCGCCCCTCTGGTTGACTCCAGCACCTATCTGCTGTCCCTACTCTGGGTTACGTGCAGCGCCTCTACGATTTCCTCCGCAGACACCCGACGGGCGTCGACAGCTTCTGGGCTGTCCTCTTCTTCGGGTTCTCGATGGCCGTCGTCGCCTCGATGCACGAGGGCACCACCGCCGCACTGCTCGCCACCCCCTGCGTGGTGGCGCTGAGCAGCGCCGTCGCGCTGCGCCGCAAGTGGACCGTCCCGGTCTTCTGGCTCACCGTCGCCACCGGGCTCTACCAGCTGGCCATCGGCGCGCAGGCGAACTTCTACGACTTCGCGATGCTCCTCGTGCTCTTCACCGTCGCCGCGTCCGACGTGCCGCGCTGGGTCTCGCGCACGGCCCTCGGCTGGGGGCTGCTCGCCTCCTCGCTGTACTTCCTGCGCGTCGGCGTGGACAAGTCGAACTCCACCACCGACAACCTGCTCTTCGTCGTGTTCATGATGGTCCCCTTCGCCCTCGCCTGGGTGATGGGCGACTCCCTGCGCACCCGCCGGGCCTATTACGCCCAGCTCGTCGAACGCAACCAGCGCCTGGAGCAGGAGCGCGCGGCCCAGGCCAAGGTGGCCGTCGCCGCCGAGCGGGCCCGGATCGCCCGCGAGCTGCACGACGTGGTCGCGCACAACGTCTCGGTGATGGTGGTCCAGGCCGACGGCGCCGCCTACGTGATGGACGCGGCCCCCGAGCAGGCCAAGGAGGCCCTGCAGACCATCTCCGGCACCGGCCGCCTGGCCCTCGCCGAGATGCGCCGGCTGCTCGGCGTCCTGCGCACCGGCGAGCCGCAGGAGTCCGAGGACTACGTGCCGCAGCCCGACGTGGAGCAGATCGAGGTGCTGGTCGAGCAGGTGCGGGTGGCCGGGCTCGCGGTGGACTTCGAGGTCGAGGGCGCCCCCCGCAAACTGCCCAGCGGCGTGGAGCTGACGGCGTACCGGATCGTCCAGGAAGCGCTCACGAACACCCGCAAGCACGGCGGCCCCGACGCGAAGGCCAGCGTGCGGCTCGTCTACTTCGACGACGGGCTCGGCCTGCTCGTCGAGGACGACGGCCGGGGCGCGGCCCGCGAGCTGTACACCGACGGCGGCGCGGACGGCGCCGGTCACGGGCTGATCGGCATGCGCGAACGCATCGGTATGGTCGGAGGCACTCTCGACGCGGGCCCCCGGCCCGGTGGCGGCTTCCGGATCAGCGCCCTGCTCCCCCTGAAGAAAAGGTGACCATGTCCTTCCCCACCGGCCCCTCCATCCGCGTGATGCTGGTCGACGACCAGGTCCTGCTGCGCACCGGTTTCCGGATGGTGCTCGCGGCGCAGCCCGACATGGAGGTCGTCGCCGAGGCCGGCGACGGCCTGGAGGCGCTGGAGGTGCTGCGGGCCACCAAGGTGGACGTGGTGCTGATGGACGTCCGCATGCCCCGTCTCGACGGGGTCGAGGCGACGCGCCGCATCTGCGAGCCCGAGGAACACCCCAAGGTGATCATCCTGACCACCTTCGACCTCGACGAGTACGCCTTCTCGGGCCTGAAGGCGGGCGCGAGCGGGTTCATGCTCAAGGACGTCCCGCCGGGCGAGCTGCTGGCCGCGATCCGCTCGGTGCACAGCGGCGACGCGGTCGTCGCCCCGTCCACGACGCGCCGGCTGCTGGACCGGTTCGCGCCGATGCTGCCGTCGACCTCGGCGGAACCGCGCAACAAGGACGTCGAGCGGCTGACGGAGCGCGAGCGCGAGGTCATGCTGCTGGTCGCCCAGGGCCTGTCGAACGGCGAGATCGCCGCCCGCCTGGTCCTGTCGGAGGCCACGGTCAAGACCCACGTGGGCCGCATCCTGACCAAGCTGGACCTGCGCGACCGGGTGCAGGTCGTGGTCCTGGCGTACGAGACCGGCCTGGTCCGCGCGGGCGGCGGCGGGGCGGCGTAGTTTTCCGGCCACTGCGGTGATCGTGAGATCCTCCCCGGAGCGGGGGCGGCACCAGGCCTCCGCCCAGGGGAGGGAACACCAGCATGAGAAGCACGAGATCCGTGAAGCGCGCGGCGACCGCGGTCGCACTGGCGCTGGCCGCCGTCTTCACCTCGGGGGGAGCGGCGCCGGCGGCCGGGACCACGATCGCCCAGACGTACACGGTGTGGCACTGGAACGTGTCCGGACACAAGATCAATAACGGGTCGGCCACCACCGGAATGGTCGCCGCGGCCGTCGGCTCGATCAAGTCCCAGGACCCGAGCCCGGACTTCGTCTCCTTCAACGAGCTCTGCTACTCCCAGTACAAGGCGATCCGCGACCAGCTGAACTCCGCCCCCAACGCATGGACCCAGGCGACCAACTACGCCCGCTGGTCCGAAACCCACCCGGCCGGCACCGGAATCTGCGGGGGCGAGGCGTTCGGCAACGCCCTGTTCAGCAAGGCGCAGCTGCGCGGCGAGCAGAACTACATCCTGCCCGCCGACTACACCCAGGCCGAGGCTGACAGCGGCGCCTACCACGAGGACCGCAGCCTGCTCTGCGCGGCGCTCGCCGACCAGGCGACGATGAAGTTCTGCACGACGCACATCACGACCTCGAACAGGCGCCTGCCCAATCCGGACTCGGCGAAGATCAACACCCAGCAGCTCGGCGCCGTCCGGAACATCCTCAAGGGATTCGCGGACGCCGGTGAGACGTACCTGGTGGCGGGCGACTTCAACGCCGAGCCCGACATGTCCCGCATGGGCTCCCTGATGACGACGCACACGGAGCTCGACAGCACCGATGCCCGCTGCCTGAACTACGGCGAGTGGACCGCGATCGACAACCCGGAGATCAACGACCCCGACACCGGGCTGCCTCCGTGTGCCGCCAACGGAGGCAACCCGAAGATCGACATGATCCTCGCCCGGACCGACCGGCTCGTCGACCCCGCCGCCGGCTTCACCGCCGACACGAAGTCGATCCCGACGACCTGCACGGTCGACGGCAAGACCAACCAGCTGTGCTCCGACCACCGCGTCCTGATCGGCACCGCCACCCTCTCCGTGCCCGTCCCCGTCACGCTGCCCGCCACCGGCTGACCGCGGACCCCGCCCGGACCTCAGGTCATCCAGCGGTCCGGGCGGGCTGCCGCCCGGGAGGTGCGGGAGCGGGCCGCCTGGGCGTGGAGCAGTCCGGCGGCCTGTGCCGCGTCGCGCAGGCGGGCCGTGACCGTGCCGTTCGCGCCGGTGTCCACGTGGACGTCGGCCACGCCGCGGGCGCGCTCCCAGGGGCCCTGGGACAGGCGCACGCTCTGCACCTTGGCGTGCGGGACGATCTCCGTACGCCGGCACAGGCGGCCGCGGCGGGCCGCGAACACGTCGGCGGAGACGGCCAGGCCGTACCCCTTCCACCACACCGGGACCACCCAGCGCGATCCGCTCCGGGGCGAGGGCTCGAAGACCAGGCCCCCCAGGTCGACTCCGGGCAGTACCCGCGCGACGACGGCGTGGGCTGCGGCCCGGGTGGCCACCGGGACCAGGACGTCGTTCTTCGAGCCGGCCACCGCCAGCTCCACCCGGACCCAGCCGCGCCGGCGCCACAGCAGCGGCTCGACGATCCGTACGGTCTGCACGCGCCCCGGCGGCACCGTCTCGTGGGCGCGGTCGAGCATGCCGTGGTCCAGGCGGAGCCCGTCGGGGGACTCGGCGACCCGCCAGTCGTACTCGGCGAGGAACCGCCCGGCGCTCGCCGCCCACATCGCGCCCAGCACCGGGAGCAGGGCGGCGAGCGCCACCCAGGGGCTGGAGCTGAGCCACCACAGGAGCGAGGGGCCGGCGATCCCGCCGACGAGGACCGCCCAGGTGGTCAGGGTGAGCAGCAGGGACACCGCCAGATCGCGCGGCCCCACCCGGAGCAGTTCCCGGTCGGGGGCCTCGCCCAGGAGCGGGGCCTCGGCCGGGGTGAATCCGGCCGCGCGGGCCAGCAGTTCGGCGCGGAGCGAGACGGCGTCCTGCTCCGCGAGGAAGGCCAGCTCGTCCTTGGCCTCGGTGCCGATGACGTCGAGCCGCAGTTTGGCGACGCCCGCGATGCGGGCCAGCAGGGGGCGGGTGACGTCGATCGCCTGGATCCGGTCGAGGCGGATGTGCGCGGTGCGGCGGAAGAGGAGCCCGCTGCGGATGCGCAGTTCGGTGTCGGTGACCGCGTAGTGCGTGAACCACCAGCTGAGGAAGCCGTACACGCCGAAGACGAGGACCAGCGCGGCCAGCGCGAGGACCCGCAGGGCGATGGAGACGGCCGTGACCCACTCGGCGAGGTTCTCGCCCTGCTGGGCGGCGATGCCGATGGTCGCGGCGATGGGCACCCAGGCGCGGCGCAGCGGGGTGAGGAAGTGCAGCCGCCGCTCCTGGCCGGGCCCGGCCGCGGGCTTGTCGAGCCCCGGCCCCGCAGCCTCCGCCCCCGGCCCCGCAGCCTCCGCCCCCGTCTCCGCCCCCGCCGGCGGCGTCACAGGCCCGCCGACCTTGCCTCGCCGAGCTCCGTCAGCCGGTCGCGCAGCCGTTCCGCCTCCTCGGGCGCGAGTCCGGGGATCGTGGCGTCGGTCGCCGCCGCGGCCGTGTGGAGCTGCACGGTGGCCAGCCCGAAGCGGCGCTCCAGGGGCCCCGAGGTCACCTCCACCAGCTGCATCCGCCCGTACGGGACCACGGTCTGCTCCCGCCACATCACGCCCCTGCTGATCAGCAGGTCGTCGGCGCGCTCCGCGTACCGCCAGGACCGCCAGTTCCGCCCGAGCATCACCCAGCCCCAGGCCAGCACCACCAGCCAGAACCCGCCGAGCGCCGCCCACCCCGGCCCGGCGGTGAGCCCCAGCACGACGGCCGTCACCACCGCGAAGACGGACATCCACAGCGCGAGCAGGAGCCTGCGCACCGTCAGCAGCCCCGGCCGCAGCCCCACCCACTCGGGCGGACCCGCCTCATCCTCTGTCCCCGTGTCCATCCCCCCACCCTAGGGGCGTGCCCCGCGGAGCGGACCGGGCTCGTGGCGGCTGCCGGCCGCCGCTCCCGGATCCGGAATCCGGACCGTGCCGCGGCCCGCCCCCGGCGGCTGAGACAATGCCGCCATGACGGAGACCACGGTCGGCATCGGCGGCGCGGCGGAGAGCACCGACATGGTGCTCAACATCGGCCCCCAGCACCCTTCCACGCACGGCGTGCTGCGCCTACGCCTCGTCCTGGACGGCGAGCGCATCGTCAGCGCCGAGCCGGTGGTCGGCTACATGCACCGCGGCGCCGAGAAGCTCTTCGAGGCCCGCGACTACCGCCAGATCGTGATGCTCGCGAACCGCCACGACTGGCTGTCCGCGTTCTCCAACGAGCTGGGCGTGGTCATGGCCGTCGAGCGGATGCTCGGCATGGAGGTCCCCGAGCGGGCCGTGTGGATGCGGACCCTGCTCGCCGAGCTGAACCGGGTGCTGAACCACCTGATGTTCCTCGGCTCGTACCCCCTGGAGCTGGGCGGGATCACCCCGATCTTCCACGCGTTCCGCGAGCGCGAGGAGCTCCAGGCCGTCATGGAGGAGATCTCCGGCGGCCGCATGCACTACATGTTCAACCGCGTCGGTGGCCTCAAGGAGGACCTCCCGGCGGGCTGGCTCGGCCGGGCCCGCGAGGCCATCGCCGACGTCCGCACCCGCATGCACGTCTACGACGACCTGGTGCGCGGCAACGAGATCTTCCGCGCCCGCACCCGCGGCGTCGGCGTCCTGTCCGCCGAGGCCGTGCACGCGTACGGGGTCTCCGGCCCGATCGCCCGCGCCTCCGGCGTCGACTTCGACCTGCGCCGCGACGAGCCGTACCTCGCCTACGGCGACCTCCAGGACGTCCTGAAGGTCGTCACCCGCACCGAGGGCGACTGCCTGGCCCGCTTCGAGGTCCTGCTGGAGCAGACCCACAACGCGCTGGACCTCGCGGTCGCCTGCCTGGACCGGATGGCGGAGCTGGCCCCGGGACCGATCAACCAGCGGCTGCCGAAGGTGCTGAAGGCCCCCGAGGGCGAGACGTACGCGTGGACCGAGAACCCCCTCGGCATCAACGGCTACTACCTGGTCTCCAAGGGCGAGAAGACCCCGTACCGGCTCAAGCTGCGCTCCGCGTCCTACAACAACATCCAGGCGCTCGCGGTACTGCTCCCCGGGCAGCTCGTCGCGGACATGGTCTCGATCCTCGGCTCGCTGTTCTTCGTCGTCGGGGACATCGACAAGTGACCCGCATAGAGGCCCCCTACGCCGCCTACCTGCGGCGGCTAGGCATCGAGGAGCCCGGCGCGCCGTCCGTGGAGGGGCTGTTCGCCCTCCAGCGGGCGCACCTGGAGCGCGTCCCGTACGAGAACGTCGACATCCAGCTCGGCCGCGCCCCCGGCATCGATCCCGAGCTGTCGGCACGCCGCTTCGCCGCCGGACGCGGCGGCTACTGCTTCCACCTCAACGGGGCCCTCGCCGCGCTCCTCGGCCACCTCGGCTACGAGGTCACCCGCCACGTGGGCGGCGTCTACAAGGAGTCCCAGGCCGAAGACGCCCTGCGGGGCGTGAGCGGGGACCACCTGGCGCTCACCGTCCGCGTGCCGGGTGCGACGGCCGACGCGGACCGCGTCTTCTACGTGGACGCCGGGCTCGGAGACGGCCCGCACGAGCCGCTGCCGCTGCGCGAAGGCACGTACCGCCAGGGGGCCTTCGCCTACTCCCTGGAGCGGCTGCCCGGAACGGGCTGGCTGTACCGCCACCCGGGCAGCTCCGCCCCGCTCGTGAACTTCCGCGCGGAGCCCGCCGGGACGGCCGGAGCGGCCGGTTTCGAGGCCGAACACCTGCGGCTGTCGACCTCCGGGGACTCCGGTTTCGTACGGACCTTCGCGGCCCTGCGCCGCGATGCGGACGGCATCGACGCCCTGCGGGGACGGGTGCTGAGCCGCACCGACCCGGTGAAGGGGAACACGGAGCGGGTGCTCGACGGCCCGGAGGAGTTCTTCGCCGCGCTGGAGGGGGTCTTCGGCCGGGCGCTCGACGACCTGACCCCGACGGACCGCACGGCCCTGTGGACCCGGGTGGACCGGGCCCACGAGAGCTGGGCGGCCGGACGCGAGGCCGCCGGGCGTGCGGCGGCCGGGCGCGAGGCCGCCGGACCCGAGGCCACCGGACCCGAGGCCACCGGACGCGAGACCGCCGCCGACGGGGCCACCGCCGGCGTGACCCGCGAGGGCTGACACCGCGCCGGCCGGGCGGGCCGATGTCCGTGCGGCAGGGCAGACTTGGGGGATGTCCCTCTCACCCCGCCGGGCCTGCCCCTCCTGCGGCCGCGACTGCGCCGTCACCGCCGGGCGGATCGCCCGCCACGACCCGCCCGCCGGGCGGGGCCGCGGGGACCTCGTCTCCTGCCCCGGCTCCCGCGCCCGCGTGACCCTCGGCGCCTCCGCACCCACCCTGGACGGCTTCACCCTGTCCCCGCTCCCGGGCCAACTCCCGTTGTTCTGAGCGCGGACGGGGGGCCAGCACCCGTAACCGCCGCGGGGTAGCCGGATGTCGGGGATCTCCGCAGCTCCGTAGCTTCGGAGCATGACGATCGAGCAGAAGCAGAGCAACCGCCAGTGGCTCCGGCGCGGCGCCGCCGCCGTGGCCCTCGCAGCCGTCCTCGGCGGGCTCGCCGCGCCCGTGGCGCTCGCCGCCCCGGCGGGGAGCCCCGCGTCCGCCACGGCCGCGCAGGGCGGCCGCGGGCACCTGATCTCCCTCACCGCCCTGGAGCGGCTCACCCCCGCGGACGTCACCGACCGGCTCGGCACCCTCGGCTTCGACGCCTCCACGGTCCGGTACGGCGTCGACGCCTACCGGCTCACCTACGCCACCGTCGACCCCCGGGGCCGCCCGGCCACCGCCACCGGCCTGCTCGTGCTCCCCCGAGGAGGACCGCACCGGCTCGACCTGGTCTCCGACACCCACGGCACGGTCGCCACCCGCGACGACGCCCCGTCCGGGGGCCCGGGCGACAACCGGCTCACCCCCTACCTGCACGCCTCCGCCGGCCGCGCCGTCGCCGCCCCGGACTACCTCGGCCTGGGAGGCGGGCCCGGCGCCCACCCGTACATGGACACCCGGTCCTCGGTCACCGCCTCCGTCGACATGCTGGAGGCCGCCCGCACCGCCGCCGCCCGGCTGGGGCGGCCCGTCACCCGGGACGTGTACGCCACCGGCTTCTCCCAGGGCGCCCAGGTGGCGATGGCCCTGGGCCGCGAACTGTCCCGCCCCGGCTCCGGCTTCCGGCTGCGCGCGCTGGCCCCGATCGCCGGACCGTACGACCTGGACGGCTCCGAGCTGCCCGGTGTCACCGACGGCCGGGTCGCACCGCGCACCGCCGTCTTCTACCTCTCCTACTTCCTCACCGCCCAGAACCGGCTGCACCCGCTCTACGCGGACCCGGCCGAGGTGTTCCGCGCACCTTATGCACAGGCTGTGGAAAGCCTGTTCGACGGGAACCACCGCTTCGAGGACATCGTGGCCGGGCTCCCCGCGTCACCGCAGGAGCTGCTCACCCCGGAGTGGTACGAGAACGTCAGGGCCCCGCGCGGGGCCCTGCTCACGGCCCTGAAGGCCAACGACGACGCCTGCGACTGGAAGCCCGCCGCACCGGTCCGCCTCTACGGCGGCTCCGCCGACACCGACGTGCCCTTCGCCAACACCCGTGCCTGCGCGGCCGAGCTGGCCCGCCACGGGGTCCGCGCGAAGGTCGTCGACCAGGGGCCGGACGCCGACCATTTCCTCTCGGCGATCCGCTCGGCCCCGCAGGCCGTCCGCTGGTTCGACACCCTCCGCCAGACGACCGCCCTTCGCCAGACGACCGCCGTGCGCTAGGAGATCGCGGTGCGCAGCTGCACCACGTCGATGGGCTCGGTCTCGTCGTGCGCGGTCAGGTCGATGACCTGACCCGCCGCGCGCTGCTCGTCGGTGGCCGGACCGGCGGCGCCGACGAGGGCCGCCGACTCCGCCCCGCCCTGGACGGACTCCGCCTCGTGGACGGCGAGGGCCTCCGCGCCGACGACATCGGCGAGGTCCTCGTTCTGGACGGACTCGATGACCGCGCGGGCCTGCGCCGCGGTCTTCGTACCGAAGAAGTCGAAGCCGCCCTCGACGCGCGAGGCCGGGCGGCGCTGCGCTGCGTACGGGGCCACCGCGGCGGCGAGCCGGCGCGCGGGGACGGCTGCCGCCGGACCCGCGGGCACGGGGCCGGTGAGTGCGGGGCGGGAGTGCGCCTCCAGCTCAGCGGGCTTCGCCGGGGCGGCGGGGGCGGCCGCGGTGGCGGCGGCAGCCGGGGCGGCGGGAAGAGCGGGAGCGGCGGGGGCCGCGGACAGCGCGGCGGGGCCGCTCTGCGCCGGCCGGGCGGACGCGACGGTCCCGGCCGCCTTGTCGCCAGGCTTGCCAGTCGTCGTGCCAGCCGTCTTGTCGGCCAGCGCCGCCAGTGCGGCGTGGGCGCGGGCGAAGCCCACCGAGGTGGCCGCACCGGCGCTGGTGCGCTCCTCGGACACCGCGGGAAGTTCCTTGGGACCCTCGGCGGCGGGAGCGGCCGGGGCCGCCGGGGCCGCGGCCTCGATGGCCAGCAGCCGGCGTCCCTCCAGGGCGCTCGCCCGCTCGGTCTCCGCGGTGGCGTACCGGCGCAGCAGCGAGGCGTGCTCCCCGCGCAGGCCGGCGAGTTCGACCCGCTTGGCGCGCAGTTTGGCGTCGAGCTTGCCGCGCAGCACCCGGGCCTCTTCGAGGTCGGATTCGAGCTCGGCTATCCGCTCGTCCGTGCGCCACTCGTCCTTGACCCGTTCGCGCCCGAGCTCGGTGACCCGGCGGCCCGCCGCCAGGTCCCACGCGCGCATGACGACGGCGCCGGCCAGCCCGGCGGCCGCGGTGAGCGCCACGAGCAGGCGCAGCGCCATCGGTTCCGCGAGCAGCCAGGCGGCGCCGGCGCCGGCGACGGATACACCGGCGACGGCCGTCGGCGTGAGCAGCCGGTGAAGAGGTTCGGGATTGCGGTGGCGTCCACGGGGCATGGCCTGAAATTTACAGGGAGTGGACGCGGTGTGGGGCAGCCGCCCGGGAATCTGTTCCCGAGCGGTTACCGCACTTGGCGCACGAAAGGCGCAACTCCTACTTCTTCAGAAGGCCCTTCGACTCCAGGTAGGCCTTCGCCACATCGGAGGGCTTGGCGCGCTCGGCGTCGACCTTGCGGTTCAGCTCGACCAGATCGGCCGTGGTGAGCGCCTTGGTGATCTTGTCGAGGGCGGCCGCGATCTCGGGGGCGCCGGCGTCCTTGGCGTTGACCACCGGGAGCACGTTGTCGGCGTTCTGGAGCTTCTTGTCGTCCTCCAGCAGGACCAGGCCGAAGCTGTCGAGGGTGGCGTCCGTGGTGGTGGTCAGGACGAGCTGGTCCGCGCCGTCCTTGACCGCCTGCTTGGCCTGCGGGGTTCCGACGCCCTTGGGGTCGATACCGGAAACGTCGATTCCGTACGTGGTCTTCAATCCGGGTGCGCAGAAGGGCCGCACCGCGCATTCGTCACCGGCCGCGATCTTCACCTTCAGACCGGACTTGCCCAGATCGGAAAGGGTCTTGAGATTGTTCTTCGTGGCGAATTCCTTGCTCACCGCGAAGGCGTTCTGGTCGACGGCCGAGCCCGCGGGCAGCGCCTTCAGGCCCAGCGGGCCCGCCAGCTTCTCCAGGGCCGCCACCGTCGCCGTCACATCGCTCGACGCGACCGGCTTGTCCGTCGGCGCCTTGGCACCGTTCACCTTGGCGTTGAGGAACTCCGCGAGGGTCGCCGCGTACTCAGGGACGACGTCGATCTCGCCCTTCTCCAGCGAGGGTTCGTACAGCTCGCGGTTGCTGACCGTGGTGATCGAGGTGTCGTAGCCGGCGTCCTTGAGGACCTGCGCGTACAGCTCGGCCAGCACGTTGGACTCGGTGAAGCCGGCGGCGCCGATCACCAGCTTGCCGCCCTTGGCGCCCTCGGACGACCCGGAGGCGGCGGCGGAGGAGCCCCCGTCCTTGGTCTTCTCCAGGCTGTCGCCGCCGCACGCGGCGAGCGATGCGGTCAGGGCGACGGCACCCAGGGCCGCGCCGAGGGCGCGCGTGGACTTGCTCATCTCAATCTCCTTCAAGGGGTGGACCGACAGGGGGGGGCCGAGGTGTCGGGGCCCGCTCAGCGGGTGGCCGCGCCCGGCAGCAGCCGGTCGGCCGCCACCAGCGCGCCCTCCACGAGCAGGGCCAGCGCGGCGACCAGCAGGGCGCCCGCGACGACCTGCGGGGTGTTGTACGTGTTGAAGCCGGCGGTGATGATCCGGCCGAGGCCGCCCTGGCCGACCATGGCGGCGATGGTGGCCGTGGCGATGACCTGGACGGCTCCCGAGCGCAGCCCGGTCATCACCAGTGCGCGGGCGAGGGGCAGTTCCACCCGCCAGAAGAGCTGGCGGCCGGACATGCCCATGCCCCGGGCGGCCTCCACCACCGAGCGGTCGACCTCGCGCATGCCCACGTAGGCGTTGGTCAGCAGCGGCGGGATCGCGAACAGGACCAGCGCGGCGATGGTGGGCACGTACCCGGCGTTGCGCAGCGGGGAGACCATGAACAGCGCCAGCACCGCGAAGACGGGGACGGCCCGCCCGATGTTGGAGACGTTGACGGCGAGGCCGCCGCCCTTGCCGAGGTGGCCCAGCCACAGCCCGACCGGGAGGGCGAGGGCGCAGGCCAGGGCGAGGGCGACGCCGCTGACGTACACATGCTCGCCGAGCCGGTGCCACACCCCGCTCTCCCCGGACCAGTTGGCCCCGTCGGCCAGCCAGTCCCAGGCCTGTCCCAGCACTCCCATCAGACGGCTCCCGCGGTGACGTCGGCGGTACGCGCGGCGCGCTTGGCCCGCGTCGGGCGGCTCGCCCGGGTCCAGGGCGTCAGCAGCCGCTGGACGCCGAGCAGCGCCAGGTCCGCGACGAGCGCGAGGAGCACGCACAGCACCGAGGCGGTGAGCACCTGGGCCTTGAAGGAGCTGTTCACGGCGGGTGCGATGAGATTGCCGAGGCCGCCCTTGCCCACGATGGAGCCCACGGTGGTCAGCGCCACCGTGGAGACGGTCGCGATCCGTACGCCGGCCAGCAGCGCGGGCAGGGCCAGCGGCAGCTCGACCTGCCACAGCAGCCGGCCCGGGCCGTACCCCATCCCGCGCGCGGCTTCCCGTACGTCCTCGGGCACGGCTTCGAGACCGGCCAGCACGTTGCGCACGAGGATGGTCAGCGAATACAGCACCAGGCCGGTCACCACCAGCGCCGCCGAGAGCCCGAAGACGGGCAGCAGCAGGGAGAACATGGCGAGCGAGGGGACCGTGTAGAGCAGGGTGGTGAGGCCCAGGACGGGCGCCGCCCAGTGCCGGCCGCGGCGGGCCAGCAGGGCGAGCGGGACGGACACTGCGATGCCGATGAGCACCGAGACACCCGTGATCCAGACGTGTTCGAGGGTGGCGTCGGTGAGCTCCTGGGAGCGGGACGTGACGTACTCCCAGCAGATCCAGTCGTTCGCCACCAGGCAGCTCTGCCCTGCCATCGCTCCTCACCCCCCGTCACCGATCGCACGTAGGAGCGACCATAACCCCCGGCACCGACAATGGCCGGAATCCTTCGCACGCGGGCAACACGCCCTTCACAAATGGACCCCGCGGGTAGGGAAAGATGGCCGGGTGATCCGATTCGAGCAAGTGACCAAGCGCTACCCCGACGGGACCACGGCCGTCGCGGACCTGTCCTTCGAGGTCGCCGAGGGCGAACTGGTCACCCTGGTGGGCCCGTCCGGCTGCGGCAAGACGACCACCATGAAGATGGTCAACCGGCTCATCGAGCCGACCTCCGGCCGGATCCTGCTGAACGGCGAGGACATCGCGGAGGCCGACCCGGTCGAACTGCGCCGGCGCATCGGCTACGTCATCCAGCAGGTCGGGCTCTTCCCCCACAAGACGGTGCTGGAGAACACGGCCACCGTGCCCCAGCTCATCGGCACCCCGAAGGCCAAGGCCCGCGCCCGGGCCGCCGAACTCCTCGACCTGGTCGGACTGGACCCGGCCGTCTACGGGGGCCGCTACCCGGAGCAGCTCTCCGGCGGCCAGCGCCAGCGCGTCGGCGTGGCCCGGGCGCTCGCCGCGGACCCGCCGGTGCTGCTGATGGACGAGCCGTTCGGCGCGGTGGACCCGGTGGTGCGCGAACGGCTGCAGAACGAGTTCCTGGCGCTCCAGCGGACCGTGCGCAAGACGATCCTGCTGGTCACGCACGATCTGGAGGAGGCGGTCCGGCTCGGCGACCGCATCGCGGTCTACGGAGCGGGCACCATCGAGCAGTTCGCCAGCCCGGCGCAGGTGCTGGGCGCCCCGGCCACCGACTACGTGGCCGGCTTCGTCGGCGCCGACCGAGGGCTGAAGCGGCTCGCGGTCACCCCGGTGGCAGAGGCCGACCTGACCGACCTCGCGGACCTGACCGGCCTTGACGGGGCCGCCTCCGCCAACGGAAAGGCCCCCACCGCCGAAGTGGCGCTGGGGGCCAGTCTGCGCGAGGCGCTCGCGCTGCTGCTCCAGGAGGACTCGGGCCGGATCGGGGTCACGGATCCCGACACCGGCGCGCTGATCGGCGTACTCACCCCGGAAGGGGTGCACCGGGCGCTGCGCCGGGCCCGGCTGCAGGAGGCCTGAACCGCCGGGCGTCCGCTACGCCTGGATCCGGCCGCTCATCCACACCAGCATCGGCGGGATCTCGCGGCGCCAGGTGTTGAAGTTGTGGCCGCCGCTGTCGAGGATGATCGAGGAGACCCGGTCCGGGCCCTTGACCAGCTTGATGAACTTCTTCGTGCCGGCGAGGTTCGGCTCGCCCTTCTCGCTGCTGGTGACGAGGAAGGACGTACCCGTCGGCTGCTTCGCCTTGACGGCCTCCAGCACGTTCGCGCGGGCCTTCAGCTGATCGTCGCCGTGGAAGAGGTCACCGGTCGTCGGGTCGTCCGCGGCCTCGTAGTACGCGGACAGTCCGGCGGCGGCACCGAAGTTCTGCGGGTAGTGCGCGGCCATCTTCAGGGCGCAGTAGCCACCCGTGGAGTTGCCGATGAAGCCCATGTTCCCGGGCTTGTCGCCGACCCGGAAGGTGCTCTGGATGGCCTGCGGGAGGTCCTGGCCGTAGAAGGTCTCGGTCTGCGGGCCACCGGGTATGTCCACGCACTCGGTGTCGCGCGCACCGGGAGTCGGCCGCATCATGACCAGGATCATCGGCTTCATCTTGCCCGCCTTGGACAGGCTGAAGGCCTTCATCGGGTAGTCGAGCCCTTTGATCAGGTTCTCCGCCATGCCCGGGTACCCCGTGAGGACGATGGAGGCCGGGAAGTTCTTGTCCTTGTACTGCGGCTGGAAGTACTCCGGCGGCAGCCACACGAACCCGGGGCTCGTTATCTTCGACTTCTGGCCCGTTATGGACACCTTCAGGATCTGCCCGCCGACCGGGGGCTTGGCGCCGCCGGGCACGTCGAGGTGCTGCTTGTCGACCACCTTGATGTCGTCACTGCTCATCGAGTGGTCGACTACCTTGCCGATCGACGTCTCTTGGCCGAAGAGGTCGGCCCAGGAGCCGTAGAAGAGGAACGACTTGTTCGCGGCGAGACCGATCGCCGCGAACATCGCCAGCTGTGTCGCCAGGAGGAGGCCGATCCGGCCGAGGACCGAGCGCCAGGAGCGGCCCGAGAGCTTTGGCCAGAACCACACCGTGGCCGCGAACAGCAGCACCCCGGCAAGGATGGCCAGCGCCAGAACCGTATTACTGGTGAGACCCATGAGCAGTCAGTCGACTTTCTATGGCAGGACTAGTTTTTTTCTCGGCGGAAGAGTGAACCCGCTCCCCCTCGATGTCGTCCTAGTGGACGCACCACCCAACGAAGGGCCCCAGCGGCCTTCGGCCACATGATCTCTCGCAGAGCAACGGGAAGCGATGTCTAGCAGGATAGATGGCGATAAGTCGGGACAGGTTCCGAAGCCTGTCAGCCGAATCCTCCGAGGCCCCCGACCGGAGTCCGTCCCCGGCATCGTGGGCACCGCCGTCACGGTCGTCGGCCTGCTGGACATCGCCGCGGGAGTCTTCCCGCGCTTCCGGCACAGCCGCATCCACGCGGTCACCGAGGTGCTGCCCGGCTCCTTCGGCCCCTTCGCCGCCGCCCTGGCCCTCAGCGCCGGCGTCCTGCTCCTGCTGCTCGCCCACGGGCTCAAGCGCCGCAAGCGCCGCGCCTGGCGGGCCGCGGTGGTACTGCTGCCGGCCGGGGCCGTCGCGCAGTTCACGTACCGCCACTCGGTCATCGGCGTGGTCATCGCGGCAGTGCTGCTGGCACTCCTGCTCCGCCATCAGAGTGAATTCAAGGCACTGCCCGACCCGCGCAGCCGCTGGAAGGCACTCGCCAACTTCGTGCTGATGAGCGCGGGCTCCATCGGCCTCGGCCTGGTCATCGTCAACTCGCACCCCGGCCGCGTTGTAGGCAATCCGGGTGTTTACGAGCAGATCAGCCACGTCGTCTACGGGCTCTTCGGCTTCGAGGGCCCCGTCGACTACGCCGGCCGGGTGTCCTGGACCGTCGGCTACTCACTCGGCGCCCTCGGCATGCTGACCGCCGTCACCACCATCTACCTGGCCTTCCGCCCCGAGCACCCGGCCGCCCGGCTCACCGCCGACGACGAGGTCAAGCTCCGCGAGCTGCTCGCCCGGCACGGCGGCCGCGACTCGCTCGGCCACTTCGCGCTCCGCCGCGACAAGGCCGTCGTCTTCTCCCCCAGCGGCAAGGCCGCCGTCACCTACCGCGTCGTCTCCGGCGTGATGCTCGCCTCCGGCGACCCCGTCGGCGACGTCGAGGCCTGGCCCGGCGCCATCGAACGGTTCATGGAGGAGGCCAAGACCCACTCCTGGACCCCCGCCGTCATGGGCTGCAGCGAGACCGGCGGCGAGGTATGGACCCGCGAGACCGGCCTCGACGCCCTGGAGCTCGGGGACGAGGCGATCGTCGACGTCAAAGACTTCTCCCTCTCGGGCCGGGCGATGCGCAACGTCCGGCAGATGGTGAAGCGCATCGAACGCAACGGCTACACCACCCAGGTCCGCCGGGTCAGCGAACTGACCGAAACCGAGCTGGAGCAGGTGCGCGGCGCCGCCGAGGCCTGGCGCGGCACCGACACCGAACGCGGCTTCTCCATGGCCCTGGGCCGCGTCGGCGACCCCGGCGACGGCGACTGCTACATCGCCACCGCACACCGCGTCGAAGAGGGCGACACCTCCCCCTTCGGCGACCTCAAGGCCGTCCTGCACTTCGTCCCCTGGGGCAAGGACGGCATGTCGCTGGAGCTGATGCGCCGCGACCGCGCCGCCGACCCCGGCATGAACGAGCTGCTCATCGTCGCCTCCCTGGAGGCCGCCCCGGCGCTCGGCATCGAGAAGGTCTCCCTGAACTTCGCGATGTTCCGCTCGGCCCTGGCCCGCGGCGAGAAGATCGGCGCCGGCCCCGTCCTGCGGATGTGGCGCAGCCTGCTCGTGTTCCTCTCGCGCTGGTTCCAGATCGAGTCGCTCTACAAGTTCAACGCGAAGTTCCGCCCCCGCTGGGAGCCCCGCTTCGTGGTCTTCCGCACCACCCGGGACCTGCCCCGCATCGGCTTCGCCGCGATGCAGGCCGAGGGCTTCGTCACCCTGGCCCTCCCCCGCCTGTTCGCCGCCCGCCGCCGCCCCAAGCCCATCCGCACCTGCGCCCACCACCACGTCCCGACCCCGTCCGTCCCGTCCCCGTCGGAACACAAGGTCCGCGCCGCCTGAGGCCGAATCCGGCCCCGCCCGGGTAAATCCAGCCCCGCCGGCGTTTGAGGCGCGGGGGTCCGGGGGCGGAGCCCCCGAGGCGGTCCGGGCGCAGCCCGGGGAACGGAGGAAGGGCGGGGCGGGGACCAGCCCGCGCAGCGGCCCCCCACCCGCACCCGCCCACCGGCCCGGCCACGCCCCCGGCCCACCCGGCCACGCACCCAGCCCCCCGGCCCCCGGCCGCCCGGCCACCCAGGGCAAGGCCAAGGCCACGGGCCCTACCCTGGGAACCATGAACACGAACAGCGGCGGCCCCGCCCCCAGGGGCCGGGTGACAGGCCTCCCCGAATGGGACCGCTGCGCGGTCATGGGCGTCGTCAACGTCACCCCCGACTCCTTCTCCGACGGCGGCCGCTGGTTCGACACCACCGCCGCCGTCAAACGCGGGCTCGACCTCGTCGCCCAGGGCGCCGACCTCGTGGACGTGGGCGGCGAGTCCACCCGCCCCGGCGCCTCCCGCGTGGACGAGGAGGAGGAGCTGCGCCGGGTCGTCCCCGTCGTCCGCGGCCTCGCCTCCGAGGGCGTCGTCGTCTCCGTCGACACCATGCGCGCCTCCGTCGCCGCCGCGGCCGTCGCCGCCGGCGCCACCCTGGTCAACGACGTCAGCGGCGGCCTCGCCGACCCGGGGATGATCCCGGCCGTCGCCGCCGCCGAGGTGCCCTTCGTCGTCATGCACTGGCGCGGCTTCAGCGACGGCATGAACAGCCTCGCCGTCTACGAGGACGTCCTCGCCGAGGTCACCGCGGAACTGCGCACCCGCATCGACGCCGTCGTCACCGGCGGCATCGCCCCCGAACGGCTCCTGGTCGACCCGGGCCTGGGCTTCGCCAAGAACGCCGAGCACGACCTGGCCCTGGTCGCCCACCTCTCCGAGCTGCGCGCGCTGGGCTTCCCGCTGCTGGTCGCCGCCTCGCGGAAGCGTTTCCTCGGCCGGGTGCTGGCGGGCGCCGGCGACGCCTCCCCGCCGCCCGCCCGCGAACGCGACGCCGCCACGGCCGCCGTCACCGCCATCGCCGCCTCCCGGGGCGCCTGGGCCGTACGGGTCCACGAGGTACGGGCGAGCGCCGACGCGGTTCGGGTGGCCCGTGCCGTGGAAGGGGCACTGGGTACGACCCGTAGCAACGAGGAAGGGGCACGGTGAGCCGTACCGACATCGAATCCGTCGAAGAGGTCAACACGGCCTTCTACGAGGCCATGGAGCGGGGGGACTTCGACGCACTGTCGGCGCTCTGGCTCGAAGACGAGATCTCCTGCGTGCACCCGGGCTGGCCGGTGCTGTCGGGACGCGGCGAAGTGCTGCGCTCCTACGCGCTGATCATGTCGCACACCGAGTACATCCAGTTCTTCCTGACCGACACCAAGGTCACCGTCATAGGCGACACCGCGCTGGTGACCTGTACCGAGAACATCCTCAGCGGCGGACCCGCCGAGGACGGCGGAGAACTGGGCCCGCTCGTCGGCCAGCTCGTCGTCGCGACGAATGTGTTCCGACGCACACCGGACGGCTGGCGCCTCTGGTCGCACCACGGTTCTCCCGTGCTCACGGACTCCGACGAGGACGACGAGGAGGAGCCCTCCTAGCCCCTCAGCCGGGGGGCTGTCGGGGTCCGAGGTATTTCGCAGGTAAATTCGAAGATGGACGACGTCGACCGCACTCGGCGTGGGCCATGGATCCGGGGAGTCCCGGACCGGAAGCACCTACGAAAAGCAGGAGTGATTCGCGTGGATCGTGTCGCGCTGCGCGGCCTCAAGGCTCGCGGGCACCATGGCGTCTTCCCCCGGGAACGCGAGGAAGGCCAGACCTTCATCGTCGACCTGGTGCTCCACCTCGACACCCGGCCCGCGGCGGCGGGCGACGACCTGGCTAAGACGGTGCACTACGGGGTAGTCGCGGAAGAAGTCGTCGACGTGGTCCAGGGCGAGCCCGTGGACCTGATCGAGACCCTCGCCGAGCGGATCGCCCAGCAGTGCCTCAAGCACGAGGCGGTCGCCCAGGTGGAGGTCGTCGTCCACAAACCGGACGCGCCGATCACCGTCCCCTTCGACGACGTGACCATCACGATCACCCGGAGCCGCGCGTGAACAACGGAATGAACGCCCAGAGCGACCCCACCGTCCAGCCGGTACCGGCGTCCGTGGTCGAAGCCGTCGACGCGGCGGACGTGACCCTGTCCAACCCCAAGTGGGCCGTCGTCGCGCTGGGCGCGAACCTGGGCAACCGTCTGGAGACCCTCCAGGGCGCCATCGACGCCCTCGGCGACACCCCGGGCCTGCGGGTCAAGGCCGTCTCCGCCGTCTACGAGACGGAGCCGTGGGGCGTGGAGGCGGGCTCGCAGCCCGCGTACTTCAATGCCGTCATCTCGGTGAAGACCACCCTGCCCCCGAGCTCCCTGCTGGAGCGCGGCCACGCCATCGAGGAAGCCTTCGACCGCGTCCGCGAGGAGCGCTGGGGGCCCCGCACCATCGACGTCGACATCATCGCCTACGCCGACGTGGTCTCCGCCGATCCCCTCCTCACCCTCCCGCACCCGCGCGCCCACCAGCGCGCCTTCGTGCTGGCCCCCTGGAACGACGTCGACCCCGAGGCGCAGATCCCGGGCCACGGGCCCGTGGCGGAGCTCCTGGCGGCCGTCGGCCCCGCCGGACTCACCCGGCGCGAGGACCTGGAACTACGCCTCCCCGAGTGAGCCGCGCCCGCGGGACAGGGCCGTCGCACCCTTAGGATCACCGGATACGCACGCACGGGGAACGGTGGGAGAGGCGCACGTGAAGCAACTGAGGCCGGCGGTCCTGGCGGGCATTTTCGCGATCGCCGCGGTGCTGTCCTGGGCCGGAGCCCGGCTGTGGAACGCGTACGGCACCCTCCCCGGCGTCCCGGTGGCCGCGCCCATCGTGCTCGGCGCCATCGCCGTGGTCCTGCTGGCGACGGCCCTGTCGCTGCGCTCCCGCCTGAAGGCCCAGCGCGAGCGGGTGCCCGGCGCCAAGGGCGTGGAGCCGCTGATGGCGGCCCGCGCGGTCGTCTTCGGCCAGGCCAGCGCCCTGGTGGCGGCCCTGGTCTCGGGCGCCTACGGCGGCGTCGGCGTCTTCCTGCTCACCACCGCCATGGACGTGCCCGCCCGCCGCGACCAGACCTGGTACGCCGGCTTCTCGGTCCTGGCGGGCGCGGCGGTCGTGGCGGCGGCCCTCTTCCTCGAACACGTCCTGAAGCTCCCGGACGACGAGGACGGCCCGGAGGCCCCGGCCCGGGCCTAGATCCTGCCCTCCTGCGGGACGGCGGTACCCACCACCCCGTAGGCACGGCCGCCTGCATCGAACTCCCCGAGCGGGATCATGCCCAGCCCGTCGACGTGCACCGCCCACGAGGCCCGGTTGGTCGTCTCGATGAAGGCCACCATCAGCTCGGCCCGCCCCGAGGCGGCCTCCAGCGCGGTGTCGAACAGCCCCCGGGCGATCCCCCGGCCCCGGTCGGCCGCGACCACCACGGGCCCGTAGAGCAGCCAGCGCAGGGTCCCGAGCGGCCGCCCCTGCCACAGCAGCGCGTCCTGGGCCCCAGCAGCGCCCGCACGGGCGGCGGCGGCCCCGGCACGCTCTCGGCCCGTACGAGCCCGAGCAGCCCGGCGATCTCCCCACCGTCGTCCGCGACGAGCAGCCGGCTAGCGCGCCATGATGAGGCTCATCGCCTCGTTGCGGGTCGCGGGGTCGCGGAGCTGGCCGCGGACGGCCGAGGTGATGGTCTTCGCGCCGGGCTTGCGGACACCGCGCATGGTCATGCACATGTGCTCGCACTCGATGACCACGATGACCCCGCGCGGGTCCAGGATCTCCATGACCGACTCGGCGATCTGCGTGGTCAGCCGCTCCTGCACCTGCGGGCGGCGGGCGAACACGTCCACCAGGCGGGCGAGCTTCGACAGACCGGTGATCTTGCCGTCGACGGACGGGATGTAGCCGACGTGGGCCACGCCGTGGAACGGCACCAGGTGGTGCTCACAGGTACTCATGACTTCGATGTCCTTCACCAGGACCATCTCGTCGTGGCCGAGGTCGAACGTCGTCGTCAGGACGTCCTCGGGCCTCTGGTACAGGCCGGCGAATATCTCCTTGTACGCCCGCGCCACCCGTCCCGGAGTCGCCAGGAGCCCCTCGCGGTCCGGGTCCTCGCCGACCGCGATCAGGAGTTCGCGGACGGCCGCCTCGGCGCGCTTCTCGTCGAACTCGCCGATCGTGCCCTCGCCACCGGTCAGGGTCACTGGGTCGGTCATTTCTTCCTCGTTCCTGTGTGCGCGGTCGCCGGCGCGTGAAAGTGCCGCGCCCCCCAGGCTAGAACCTGGGGGGCGCGGCATCCATTCCGGGAGGTACTAGGCCTCCGGGCGCTCCTCCGGGGAGGGCTCCGGGGTCTTCTCCACCGAGACGGTGGCGGAAGAGGCCGACGTGCCGTTCGCCGCGTTCGTCAGCTGGAGCTCCTTGGGAGAGAGCACCGGCGGACGGGTGGACGGCGTGCGGTGCGAGGAGCCGGTCCACGCCGGGCGGGCCGGGCGCTTCACGATCGTCGAGAAGACCTCGGCGATCTGCTCCTTGTTGAGCGTCTCCTTCTCCAGGAGGGCGAGGACCAGGTTGTCGAGGACGTCGCGGTTCTCAACCAGGATCTCCCAGGCCTCGTTGTGCGCGGTCTCGATGAGCTTCTTGACCTCTTCGTCGACCAGCGCGGCAACCTCCTCCGAGTAGTCCCTCGGGTGCGACATCTCGCGGCCCAGGAACGGCTCGGTGTTGTCTCCGCCGAACTTGATCGCGCCGAGGCGCTCGGTCATGCCGTACTGGGTGACCATCGCGCGGGCCGTTGCCGTGGCCTTCTCGATGTCGTTCGCGGCGCCCGTGGTCGGGTCGTGGAAGACCAGTTCCTCGGCCGCGCGCCCGCCCAGCATGTACGCGAGCTGATCGAGCATCTCGTTGCGCGTGGTGGAGTACTTGTCCTCGTCGGGCAGGACCATGGTGTAACCCAGGGCCCGGCCGCGGGACAGGATCGTGATCTTGTGGACCGGGTCGGAGTTCGGGGAAGCCGCCGCGACCAGGGCGTGTCCGCCCTCGTGGTACGCGGTGATCTTCTTTTCCCGGTCCGACATGATCCGGGTCCGCTTCTGCGGACCCGCCACGACGCGGTCGATCGCCTCGTCCAGCGCGTGGTTGTCGATCAGCTTCCCGTCCGAGCGGGCCGTGAGCAGCGCGGCCTCGTTCAGGACGTTGGCGAGATCGGCACCCGTGAAGCCGGGCGTGCGGCGGGCGACTGCGCCCAGGTCCACGTCCGGGGCGACCGGCTTGCCCTTCTGGTGGACCTTGAGGATCGCCAGACGGCCCTGCATGTCCGGACGGTCGACCGCGATCTGGCGGTCGAAGCGGCCGGGGCGCAGGAGGGCCGGGTCGAGGATGTCGGGACGGTTCGTGGCGGCGATCAGGATGACCCCGCCCTTCACGTCGAATCCGTCCATCTCGACGAGCAGCTGGTTGAGGGTCTGCTCGCGCTCGTCGTGACCGCCGCCGAGGCCCGCACCGCGGTGCCGGCCGACTGCGTCGATCTCGTCGACGAAGACGATCGCCGGGGCGTTGGCCTTGGCCTGTTCGAACAGGTCGCGGACACGCGAGGCACCGACACCGACGAACATCTCGACGAAGTCGGATCCGGAGATCGAGTAGAAGGGGACACCGGCCTCGCCCGCGACGGCACGCGCGAGCAGGGTCTTACCGGTGCCGGGCGGGCCGTAGAGCAGCACGCCCTTGGGGATCTTGGCGCCGACGGCCTGGAACTTCGCCGGCTCCTGGAGGAACTCCTTGATCTCGTGGAGTTCCTCGACGGCCTCGTCGGAGCCCGCGACATCGGCGAACGTGGTCTTCGGGGTGTCCTTGGTGATGAGCTTGGCCTTGGACTTCCCGAAGTTCATGACTCGGGAGCCGCCGCCCTGCATCTGGTTCATCAGGAACAGGAAGACCACGACGATGAGGACGAACGGCAGCAGCGAGAGCAGCACGCTCAGGAACGGGCTGGTCTTGTCCGGCGTGACGGAGTATCCGTCAGGGATCTGACCGGCTTCGTACTTGGTCTGGAGGTTCTGGGCGAGCTGTACGCCCTGGTCCCCGATGTAGTTGGCCTGGAACTTGGTGCCGTCGTTGTCGCCGAGCTTCTGGTCCTTCTTCAGCTCGATCTTGATCATCTGGCTGTCACCGGTGGTGAGCTTGGCGCTGTCCACCTGGCCACTGTTGATCGCCTTGATGACCTCGCTGGTCTCCACCGACTTGTAGCCGCCGCCGGAGCCGACGACGTTCATCAACACGACCACGGCGAGGACGGCCAGCACGATCCACATAACCGGCCCACGGAAGTATCGCTTCACGTCCATCCATACGGGGCGCTAGGCACCCCGTCCCTCCTGCCCGTAGGTAAATGCTGCTGTGAGTAAAGACTGTTCTTCGGAATGTACCCCTGCATTGTCACCCGCGGCCTCATGGGACGGCTGACAGACCCGCCTTTCCATGCTCCAACGGCGGGAATCGCTCCAGGGTTCCCCTGTCGGGCGCTGGATCAGCCGCCGTAGACGTGGGGAGCGAGGGTGCCGACGAACGGCAGGTTGCGGTACTTCTCGGCGTAGTCGAGGCCGTAGCCGACGACGAACTCGTTCGGGATGTCGAAGCCGACCCACTTCACGTCGATCGCGACCTTGGCGGCGTCGGGCTTGCGCAGCAGCGTGACGACCTCCAGGGAGGCCGGCTGGCGGGAGCCGAGGTTCGACAGCAGCCAGGACAGGGTCAGGCCCGAGTCGATGATGTCCTCGACGATCAGGACGTGCTTGTCCTTGATGTCGGTGTCCAGGTCCTTCAGGATCCGGACCACGCCCGAGGACTGGGTTCCGGCGCCGTACGAGGACACCGCCATCCAGTCCATGGTGAGCGGGGTGGACAAGGCGCGCGCCAGGTCCGCCATCACCATCACCGCGCCCTTGAGGACGCCGACGATGAGCAGGTCCTTGCCCGCGTACTCCGCGTCGATCTTCGCGGCCAGCTCGGCCAGCTTCGCGTCGATCTCTTCCTTGGTGATGAGCACCGACTGGAGGTCGCTGCCCATGTCCTTCTCGTCCACCCGCATCACTTTCGTTGTCGGCTGGGGCTCCGGGGGTGACCCCGGAGGTCTCAGCCGTGTTTCAGCACCAATCAGCCCTGCCGGATGACCAGTCTGCCACCCTGCCGCTGGGCCTCGACCCGGCCGGGCAGGTTGATGGCTCCCTGACCGCGCCATCCGGTGATGAGCCGGTCGACTTCCTCGATGTGGCGGGCGAAGAGGGAGCCTGCGGGGGAGCCTGCGGCGACGACGGCCCGGCGCAGTACGCGGCGGCGGACCGCGGGGGGCAGCGCGTACAGCTTGGCGCACTCCAGGCGGCCGTCCGCGTCCCGTACGCCGCTCTCGGCCTCGGCGGCCCAGGCGTCCAGGGCGTCGGCGTCGTCGCGGGAGAGCTGGGCGGTGCGGGCGAGCGCCTCCACGACTCCCTTGCCGAGCGCCTTCTCCAGGGCGGGCAGTCCTTCGTGGCGCAGGCGGGAGCGGGTGTAGGCGGGGTCGATGTTGTGCGGGTCGTCCCAGACGGCGAGGGACTGGACCATGCAGGCCTTGCGGGCGGTCTGCCGGTCCACCTGGAGGAAGGGCCGGCGGTAGCGGTGGCCGCGGCCCCGGGCGCCGGGGTCTCCGGGGCCGCCGGAGACTTCCGCCATGCCGGAGAGCGAGCGGGTGCCGGAGCCGCGGGCGAGGCCCAGCAGGACGGTTTCGGCTTGGTCGTCGCGGGTGTGGCCGAGCAGCACGGCGACGGCGCCCAGCCGGTCGGCGGCCTCGTCCAGGGCCGCGTAGCGGGCGTCGCGGGCCGCGGCTTCGGGTCCTCCCTCGCGGCCGACGCGCACGGCGACGGACTCGACGGGGTCGAGGTGCAGCGCGGTCATGCGGGAGACGACCTCGGCGGCGCGCAGGGCGGAGCCGTCCTGGAGGCCATGGTCGACGGTGATGCCGCCGGCCCGGATCCCGAGTTTGGGGGCCTCGAAGGCGAGGGCGGAGGCGAGCGCCATGGAGTCCGCGCCGCCGGAGCAGGCGACGAGGACGAGCGGGGCGGTGTCGGGGAGGGGGTCGTGGGGGGCGGCACCGGCCGAGGAGCCGACGGTGCGGCCGGGGCGGCCGACCCGGGGTGCGGGGGCGGGAGCGGGCCGGCTGGTGATGTCGGTGAGGTCGGTGAGGACGTCGTGGAGTGCGCGGCGGACCGCCAGGCGTATCGCCGCGACCGCAGGATGGGGACCCATGTCCGGTGCCCTTCGGTGGAGTTCGGAAGCCTCGGAGGCGCTGGGGAGGCGTAGGGGAGGTGGTGTGCCGGTGTGCTGCCCGGCTCCCCCCGCGGGCGGGGGGTTGTCACTCAGAGTGCGTCGATGGTGACAGAACCGAGCCGTTCCCCGAGCATCGCACGCCCTTCCACGCCCCACGGTCCCTCGGACGGGTGACGCTGCTTCCCCCAGAGGGACATCTTCACGCCTCTCCGGTCACACCTCTTCGCTTGCCTCGCTCTGCTCGCTCCCCTTGCGGTGGACGCGGGCCACCCAGTCCGCGGGCCTGGCGATCTCGGCCTTGGTCGGCAGTGTGTTCGGGGAGGTCCAGACCCGGTTGAAGCCGTCCATGCCGACCTGGCCGACTACGGCGCGCACGAAGCGTTCGCCGTCGCGGTACTGGCGCAGCTTCGCGTCGAGGCCGAGGAGCTTGCGCAGGGCGGCGTCCAGCCGGCCGGCTCCGCTGGCCCTGCGCTGCTGGAACTTCTCGCGGATCTCGGCGACGGAGGGCACGACCTCGGGGCCGACCCCGTCCATGACGAAGTCGGCGTGGCCCTCCAGGAGGGACATGACGGCGGTGAGCCGGGCGAGCACCTCGCGCTGCTCGGGGGTCTGGACGAGCTCGACGAGGGAGCGGCCCTCCTCTCCGCTCTCCGCGTCGGGGCGGGCTCCGGCGAAGGACTGGGCGGCCTCGCGCAGGCGCTCCAGCACGGTCATCGGGTCCACTTCGGTGGCTCCGAGGAACGTCTGGATTTCGCCCTCCAGATGTTCGCGGAGCCACGGGACGGCCGTGAACTGGGTACGGTGCGTCTCCTCGTGCAGGCAGACCCAGAGGCGGAAGTCGTGCGGGTCCACCTCCAGCTCCCGCTCCACGTGGACGATGTTCGGCGCGACGAGCAGCAGCCGGCCGCCCGTGGCGGAGCCCGGGAGGTCGAGGCCCGCGGGCGCGAAGGTCTCGTACTGGCCGAGCACGCGGGAGGCCAGGAAGCTGAGCAGCATGCCCAGCTCGAC
The DNA here is from genome assembly GCF_042722885.1 of Streptomyces sp. NPDC058401. NCBI lineage: Bacteria > Bacillati > Actinomycetota > Actinomycetes > Kitasatosporales > Streptomycetaceae > Streptomyces > Streptomyces sp. NPDC058401. The sequence continues at coordinate 16,009 of NZ_JBHXKA010000064.1, read as the reverse complement.
GCCGGTGACCTTGCCGCCGACCGCGCCGAGCACGGCGCCGCCGGGGGTGCCGGAGCGGCGGTCCTGCATCTTGCCGAGGAGGGGTGACAGGAGCTCGCGGAAGCCCGCCACGTTGGCCTTGACCCAGCCGGCCCGGTCCACGACGAGGACGGGCGTATCGGCCGGGGTCGCACCTTCGGGCATCATCCGGGTGAACTCGCGCACGTGCCGTTCGGAGGTCTTGGCGTGCCTGCGCAGCTCCGCGACGACGGCCCGCGCCTCTTCCCGGCTCACCTCCGGACCGGGCCGCACGAGCCTGGTCGCGGTCGCCACCGCGAGGTTCCAGTCGACCATCTCCGCACCACCGAAGCTCGTCATGCGTCAACCGTACGTGGACCTCGGCGCGGGCGGGATCCCCAGTACGCCCTAGGAAGCGTTGGCCACGGCTGCCGCGAGCTTGTCGAGGCCCTTCTCCGCGGCGCCGGGCTCGGGGGTGTTCGCGGTCAGGAACGCGAAGGCGAGCAGTCGGCCGGTGGGGTCGAGGACGGTGCCGGCGAGGGTGTTCACGCCGCTCAGGGTGCCGGTCTTGGCCCGCAGCAGGCCGGCTGCCGGGGAGGTGCCGGAGTTGCGGGTGCGCAGGGTGCCGGTGAATCCGGCGACGGGCAGTCCGGTGAGGACGGGCCGCAGCTCGGGCCGCTGCGGGTCGGCGGCCTTGGCGAGGAGGGCGGTGAGCAGGCCGGCGCTGACCTTGTCGGCGCGGTTGAGGCCGCTGCCGTCGGCGAAGCGGGTGCCGGCGGTGTCGACTCCGAGGGCGGCGAGCTTCGCGCCGGTGGCCTGGGCGACGCCGTCGAAGCTCGCGGGTGCTCCGGAGGCGAGGGCGGTCTGGCGGGCGAGGGCTTCGGCGATGTCGTTGTCGCTGTAGGTCAGCATCCGCTCGACGAGCCCGGCGAGCGGCGGCGAGAGGGTGGCGGCGAGCGGGACGGCCCCGGCGGCGGCCTTGGCCCGGGCGGGCTCGCCGGTGACCTTGATGCCGCGTTCCGCCAGCAGGGCGGCGAAGGCCCGGGCGGTGTCGCGGGAGGGGTCCTGGCTGCGCTTGACGGGGCCGGAGAAGGATTCGTCGGGGCGGCCTTCGTCGGCGGTCAGGGCCGTGACGGGGGCGAGGTTGGGGTTGTCGCCGATCGGGTGGACGGCGGGGCCGGTGTAGAGCGAGTCGTCGTAGCCGAGGGCAACGGTGTCGGTGCCTGCGGCCTTGAGGGCCTGGGCGGTGTCCGCGGCGAGGGCGACGAGGCTGCCGCCGGACCCGGCGGGGGCCTTCTTCCTGGCGGTGAGCGAGGGGTCGCCGCCGCCGACGAGGACGATCTGGCCGGGCCCGGCGCCGGGGGTCACGGTGGTGCGGATCCGGTGGTCGGGGCCGAGGGCGGCGAGGGCGGCCGAGGCGGTGGCGATCTTGACGGTGGAGGCGGGGGTCATGGCCTCCCGGGCCCCGGCTTCGAAGAGGACCTTCCCGGTGGCGGTGTCGATCACGGAGGCGCCGCGGGCGGTTCCGAGGGCGGGGTCGGCGAGCAGGGGCCGCAGGGCGGCGGCGAGGGCCCCGGAGTCCGCGGCTCCCGCCGTGCCGCCGGCGGCGTCGGCGCCGGCTCCGGCCGGGCGGACGCCGGCGAGCACTCCGGGGGCGCTGGGGGCGGCCTTCGGGAGCGCCGCGGCGGGGTCCTCACCGTGATCTGCGCCACCCGTACGGCCCCAGGAGGCGACCCTGTCCCGCTCGGCCTTACGCTGGCCGGAGTCCCAGGGACCCGCGGCGGCCACCGTCGCGGCCGACAGGGCGAGGCCGGAGACGGCCGACACCGCGATGAGCTGCCAGGTCTTGACCAATGGCACCTCGGACCAGCCCCTTTCGCGATCACACATATGCGTGAGGGACACTTAACCATTGCGTCTTGCCGCGAGCATGGCACCCCACCCGGCAGGGCCGGGTCGGCCACGCACGCAGGTGAGTCGGCGCAGTCCCGAAGCAATCAAGCTGCTGAAGCTGATCATGGAGGAGCAGGACGTGGAGTTCGACGTCACCATCGAGATCCCCAAGGGTTCGCGGAACAAGTACGAGGTGGACCACGAGACCGGCCGGATCCGTCTGGACCGTCGCCTCTTCACCTCGACCAGCTACCCGGCCGACTACGGCTTCGTCGAGAACACCCTCGGCGAGGACGGCGACCCGCTGGACGCGCTGGTCATCCTTGACGAGCCGACCTTCCCGGGCTGCCTGATCAAGTGCCGCGCGATCGGCATGTTCAACATGACGGACGAGGCGGGCGGCGACGCCAAGCTGCTGTGCGTGCCGGCGTCCGACCCGCGTGTGGAGCACCTGCGCGACATCCACCACGTGTCCGAGTTCGACCGCCTGGAGATCCAGCACTTCTTCGAGGTCTACAAGGACCTGGAGCCGGGCAAGTCGGTCGAGGGCGCGAACTGGGTCGGCCGCGTCGAGGCCGAGGCCGAGATCGAGGCCTCGTACAAGCGCCTCGAGGCCCAGGGCGGCCAGCACTGAGCTCCGCTCGGTGACGGAGCGGGCCTGAGGCCCCTCCAGCCCCTGTGACACCGCGGGCGGTACCCCTTTGAACGGGGTGCCGCCCGTCGTCGTGTCCGGGTGCGGTCGCGGGTGCCGTCGCGCGGGCGGGGCAGGTGCGGGGCGGGCCGGGGCCGGGCCTGCTCCGGCACCCGTCCTGCCTTCGCGGCGGATCAAGGTGTTCCGCATACTGATACGGGCCGGGCCGGGCCAGTGACTGGAGGACGCGTGGCGGAGGGCGAAGCATCCGGGACAGAGGACCGGAAGCCGAAGTCGGACGAGGCGCGCAGCGCCTTCGCCGTGCCGCCCGGGGTCGGGGTGGAGCCGGAGCCGGCCGAGGAGGACCAGCCGACCTCGGAGTTCGCCGTCCCCGACGGCCTCGCGTCGGTGCCCGTGGAGCCCGATGGCCCTGCATCCGCGTTCGCCACCCCGCACACCTACAGCGCCGCGCACTCCCCGCCGGCGTACACGGGCCTTCCGGGCCTCCCCGTCACCCGGTTGAAGGAGTCCCCCTGGCAGGACCGCATGCGCACGGTGCTGCGCATGCCGGTCGACGTCCGGCCGGTGCCGGAGCCCTCGCAGCGGCTGGCCGTGGAGACCGGGCCCGCCGTGGGGCGCGTGCTCGACCTGACGCTGCGCATCGGCGAGCTGCTGCTCTCGGGCGGCGAGGGCGCCGAGGACGTGGAGGCCGCGATGTTCGCGGTGGCCCGCAGCTACGGCCTGGACCGCTGCGAGCCCACCGTCACCTTCACCCTGCTGTCGATCACCCATCAGCCCTCCCTGGTGGACGACCCCGTGTCGGCGAACCGCACGGTCCGCCGCCGCGGCACGGACTACACCCGGCTCTCGGCGGTGTTCGCCCTCGTCAACGACATCACCGCGCACGAGGTCGAGATCTCGCTGGAGGACGCCTACCGGCGGCTCGCCGAGATCCGCCGCAACCGGCACCCGTACCCCGGCTGGGTGCTCACGGCCGCCGCCGGCCTGCTGGCCGGCGCGGCCTCCACGCTGGTCGGCGGTGGCGTGCTGGTGTTCTTCGCAGCCGCACTCGGGGCGGTGCTCGGCGACCGGCTGGCCTGGCTGTGCGCCGGGCGAGGGCTGCCGGAGTTCTACCAGTTCGTGGTCGCGGCGATGCCGCCGGCCGCGATGGGCGTGGCGCTGAAGATGACCGAGATCGACGTGCGCTCCTCCGCCGTGATCACCGGCGGGCTGTTCGCCCTGCTGCCGGGAAGGGCCCTGGTCGCGGCCGTGCAGGACGGTCTGACCGGGTACTACATCACCGCCTCGGCCCGGCTGCTGGAGGTCATGTACCTCTTCATCGGCATCATCATGGGCGTCCTGGTGGTGCTCTACGTCGGCGTCCAGTTCGGCTCCAATCCGCAGCCGGAGGACGTCCTGCAGATCGAGCAGCGGCCGCTGCTCCAGATCGCCGCCTCGATGGTCCTGGTGTTCACGTTCGCGATCCTGCTCCAGCAGGAACGTTCCACCGTGTGGTTCGTGACGCTGAACGGCGGGATCGCCTGGGTGATCTACGGGGCCCTGCACCTCGCCGCCAAGATGCCGGCGGTACCGTCCACCGCGATCGCCGCCGGGCTGGTCGGCCTCTTCGGACAGCTCCTCGCCCGGCACCGGTTCTCCTCGGCCCTCCCCTTCGTCACGGCCGCCATCGGCCCGCTGCTGCCCGGCTCGGCCACGTACTACGGACTCCTGCTGATCGCCGAGAACCGGCTGAACGAGGGACTGGCCTCCCTGACGAACGCCGCGGCCGTCGCCCTCGCCATCGCGATCGGCGTCAACCTCGGCTCCGAGACCTCCCGCCTGTTCATGCGCATCCCCGGCGCGGCCAGCGCGGCCAAACGCGGCGCGGCGAAGCGCACCCGCGGGTTCTAGGGCCCTGACACGCCGATGCCCCGCCGACCGGGAATCCCGGTCGGCGGGGCATCGTACGGAGCTACGGGGCTACGGAGCTGCGAGCAGCCCTAGCGCTTCGCGTGGCGGCCGCTGCGCTGGCCCGGGGCCTGCGGGTCGTCGCCGGCGCCGGGCTCGGTGCCCCCGGCCTCCGCCGCCGCCTTCTTCTGCTTGCGGGACTTGAGCACCTCGAAGATCACCGGGATGACCGAGATCAGCACGATGCCGATGAAGATCGGCTCGACGTTGTTCTTGATGACCTCGAACTGGCCGAGCTGGTAGCCAAGGATCGTGACGCCCGCGCCCCACAGGACGCCTCCGATGACGTTGAACGTCAGGAAGGTGCGGTACTTCATCGCGGTGGCGCCGGCGACCATCGGCGCGAAGGTGCGGATGATCGGCACGAAGCGCGCGAGCACGATGGCCTTGGGGCCGTGCTTCTCCATGAACTCGTGCGCCGCGTCGAGGTTCTCCCGCTTGAACAGCTTGGAGTTCGGCTTGTTGAAGATCTTCGGGCCGAAGACCTTGCCGATCATGTATCCGACCTGGTCACCGATGATCGCGGCGGCCACGATCAGGGTGCACACCAGCCACAGCGGCTGGCTGATGGTGCCGCTCGCGACGAACAGGCCCGCCGTGAAGAGCAGGGAGTCTCCGGGCAGGAACGCGAAGAGACCGGATTCCGCGAAAACGATGACCAGGATGCCGATCAGGCCGAAATGGCCGATCAGGTACTCCGGGGAGATCCACTCAGGACCGAGCGCAAGCGTGTTCACGGGTTCCGGGCTCTCCAGGATCAGGTGGGGGTGTCCGTCCAATTATGAACGCACACCACCCCCGCCTGGTTCCAGGGAAGAGCGGTTAGACCTTGCGGACGGCGTTGGCCAGGATCGCGTCCCGCACGAACACCGCCAGCCCGGGCCGCACGGCCTCGTAGTACGCGGTGAACCGTTCGTCCGCCACGTACATCTCGCCGAGGCCGGTGTGGATCTCGTACGTGCAGAAGTAGTAGCTGCCGTTGATCCAGCCGCGGTGCTCCTCGGCCAGGTCCATGGCCTCCTCGGACTCCGCGGGCGTCCCGGAGTCCAGCAGGGCGGCGAACCGCCCGTTGATGTCCTCGGCCAGGGCCTGGATCCGCAGCCAGTCCTCCTTGGTGTACGAGGCGGTCCGGCGGGCGGACTCCCGGTACGTGTCGCCCCAGCGGCGCTCGGCCTCCTCGGCGTGCTCCTCGGGATCGAAATCCCCGAAGACCTCGAACTTCTCCTCGGGGGTGAGGTTGATGCCCATCTTCTTCGCCTCCATGGCGTGCTCGACGGCCGCGGCCATCTGCTGGAGCCGGGCGATCCGGTCGGACAGGAGGGCGTGCTGCCGGCGCAGGTGCTCCCCCGGGTCCGATTCCGGGTCGTCCAGCAGGACCGCGACCTGGTCGAGCGGAAAGCCGAGCTCCCGGTAGAACAGGATCCGCTGGAGCCGGTCGAGGTCGGCGTCTTCGTACCGCCGGTGCCCCGCCCCGCTGCGGGCGCTCGGGGAGAGCAGCCCGATCTCGTCGTAGTGGTGCAGCGTGCGCACCGTCACTCCGGCGAATCCGGCGACCTGGCCCACGGAGTAGCCCATCGCTTTCCGCTCCTCTTCTCGGGTACGCGTCCCAGCCTGGTCCCTCACGCCGCGTGAGGTGCAAGCCCGGACGGCGACAGGACTCAGGAGGCGGAGCTCAGTAGCACGGGCTCAGGAGGACGGGGCGAGGACCCCGGCGAAGGCGTCGCCCGGGTCGTCGGCGAAGGAGTACGCGCCGCCCTCGATCCGGGCGACCAGGCCCCGGGTCCAGTCCGCCTCGGCGTCCGCCGAGTGGATCCAGCGGTGCATGATCTCGCCGATGTGGCCCAGCGGCTCGGGGCCCTCCGCGGGGACGTAGTGGTCCGTGACGGTGGAGCGCCAGGCGGCCAGCCGGCCCAGCCGCTCGCGGAGCAGGGCCAGGGCCTCGGCGCGGGGCAGGTCGACCATGAAGCCGAGGGCCGAGGCGAGCACGTCGGCCTTCTGGTCGGCGGAGGACAGCGCCTCGCGGAGCAGCTTGAAGTACTCCGCGCGGCCCGCCTCCGTCAGCTCGTACTCGGTCCGCGGCGGGCCGCCCGCCGCGGACGGGGCCACCTCGTGGGCCAGCAGCACGCCCTGCTTCGCCATCTGCTTGAGCGCGTGGTAGATCGATCCGGGTTTGGTGTTCGACCACTCGTGGGCGCCCCAGAACTCCAGATCGGCCCGGACCTGGTAGCCGTGGGCCCGCCCGTGCCGGCGCACGGCGCCGAGGACGAGGAGGCGGATCGCTGACATGGGGCCAGGCTACTGACCCGGCCCCGGCGAGCCGCTCTTAGCCCATCGCCCGGGTGCCGTCGATGGTCTCGCGGACGATGTCCGCGTGGCCCGCGTGCCGGGCGAACTCCTCCACCAGGTGCAGCAGCATCCAGCGCATCGAGACCTTGGCATCCTGCGGGAACCACGGGGCCGGGGGCAGCGGGAAGCTGTCGTCGAGGCTGGGCACGGCCAGGATGAAGGCCTCCGTCTCCCGCCTGACCTCGTCCCAGTGCGCCAGCACCGAGGGCACGGTCTCGTCCCCGACCAGCCGGAAGGCATCGGCCCAGGCGTCCTCCTGGCCCTCCTCCGGGCCGGTCGCGCCCTGCGCCATCCGCAGCCAGCCCAGCTCGCACTGCGCGGCGTGCTTGAGCAGTCCGGACAGCGAGAGCTCGCTGGCGCTGGGCCGGCTCGCCGCCTGCTCCTCGGTCAGCCCCTGCGCCGCCTCGCGCAGCGCCGTGCGCTGGGCCTCGACGAAGGCGAGGAGCGTGCCGCGCTCGTCACCGGGGACCTCCATGGAAATCTGAGCCATGACCTGACCGCCTTCTGTTCCGTGTGTCCTGCGGGTCTCTACCTGCTGACAAGAACCACGTTACGAACCCTTGCGGTCAGCTTCGGTCCGCAATCCCGTCCGCAATCACCGGGATTCCCGAGGGATCACTGGTTCTCCTGCCGGACCGGCGGGAGCTCGGTCTGCGGCTTGGGCAGCAGGGCCTTCTTCAGGTCCTGGGCGCCCTTCTCGTCCAGCCCGTACATCGCCTCGTAGATCTTGCGGACGGCCGGTCCCGAGGCTCCGGAGCCGGTGCCGCCCTGGGAGATCGTCATCACGATCGCGTAGTCCTCGGTGTAGGAGGCGAACCACGAGGTGGTCTGCTTGCCCTGGACCTCGGCCGTACCGGTCTTCGCGTGCATCGGGATCTGCTTCTGCGGCCAGCCGCCGAACCGCCAGGCCGCGCTGCCGGTGGTGGCCACGTCGGCCAGGGCCCCGTCGATGTCGTTCCGGAGCTTGGCGTTCATGGGGAGCTTGCCCTGCTCCTTCGGGGCGATCTCCTTGACCGAGGCGCCGTCGGCGCTGACCACGGCCTTGCCGATGCTGGGCTGGTGCAGGGTGCCGCCGTTGGCGATGGCGGCGTAGACGGAGGCCATCTGGATCGGGGTGACGAGGGTGTCGCCCTGGCCGATGGAGTAGTTGATCGCGTCGCCCTCGCGGAGCTGGTTGCCCTGGCGGCAGTTCTCGTAGGCGATCTTCTCGGCGTACGAGCCGTCCTTCTTGCCGTCGCGGCACCAGGCGGCCTTGTTCGCCTCGAAGAAGTCCTTCTTCCACTGGCGGTCCGGGACCCGGCCCGCGACCTCGCTGGGCAGGTCGATGCCGGTGCGCTTGCCGAGGCCGAACTCGTGGGCGGTCTTGAAGAACCAGTCGCCGGGCTGCGCCTTGGGCTTGATGCCCCCGTCCTTCTTCCACTCCTTGTCGGCGATGGCGTAGTAGACGGTGTCGCAGGAGACTTCCAGGGCCTTGCCGATGGTGATGTCGCCGTAGCCCTGGGACTCGAAGTTGGTGAAGACCTGGCTGCCGACCGAGTACGAGCTCGGGCAGCCGTAGAGCCGGTTGAAGGGGTAGCCGGCGTTGACCGCGGCCGTCGAGGAGACCACCTTGAAGATCGAGCCGGGGGCGGCCTGGCCCTGGATGGCGCGGTTCAGCAGCGGGTAGTTCGATCCCTTGTCGGTGAGGGAGGCGTAGTCCTTCGCGGAGATCCCGCCGACCCAGGCGTTCGGGTCGTAGGTCGGGTTGGAGGCCATCGCGACGACCCGGCCGGTCTTGGCCTCCATGACCACGACGGCGCCCGAGTCGGCCTCGTAGTGGCGGCCCGTGTTGTTCTTGTCGATGCCCTTGCGGGCCTCGATCATCGCGTTGTTCAGCTCGCGCTCGGCGACGGCCTGCACGCGCGCGTCGATCGAGGTCACGATGTTCGCGCCGGCCTGCGGCTTGTCGCTGACGCCCTCGCCGATGATCCGGCCGAGGTTGTCCACCTCGTAGCGGGTGATGCCCGCCTTGCCGCGGAGCTCCTTGTCGTAGGTGCGCTCCAGTCCGCTGCGGCCGACCTGGTCGGAGCGCAGGTACGGGGAGTCGGAGCTCTTGGCCTTGGTGATCTCCTCGTCGGTGACCGGGGAGAGGTAGCCGAGCACCTGGGAGGTGTTGGCGCCGTCGGGGCCGGCGTAGCGGCGCAGGGCGGTGGGCTCGGCGGTGATGCCGGGGAACTGCTCCGCGTGCTCCCGTATCTCCAGGACCTGGTCGGTCGTCGCCTCGTCCGTGATGGGGATCGGCTGGTACGGAGAACCGTTCCAGCAGGGCTTGGGGGTCTTGGCGTCGCACAGCCGGACCCCGTTGACCACGTCGTCGGGGTTCAGTCCGAGGACCCCGGCGAGGTGGGTCAGGACGCCCTTGCCGCGGTCCTTCATCTTGGACAGGTCGGTACGGCTGGCGGAGACCACCATGCGGGTCTCGTTGTCGGCGAGCGGGACCCCGCGGGAGTCGAGGATCGAGCCGCGCACGGCGGGCTGGACCACCTGCTGGGTGTTGTTGTTCTTCGCCTCGTCCGTGTACTCCTGGCCATTGCGTATCTGGAGGTACCAAAGACGCCCGCCGAGGGTCAGCAGCAGCGAGAACACCACGATCTGGATCATGACGAGCCGGTTCTGGACCCGGGGTGTGCGCCCGGTCTCCGGTATGTTGCTCAACTCGGCTCTCCCCGGACTGGTCTTCGCCTGACCTGCCCGAGTCTAGATCCCTCGGGGTACTAGAACGGGAACTGCGTCCGGCCGTGCTGGACCGAGATCCATTTCTGGGTGGTGAAGGCCTCTACGGTGGCCTCGCCGTTGAGGCGGCCCATGCCGGAGGCCTTCTCCCCGCCGAACGCCGCGAGCGGCTCGTCGCCGATGGTGGAGTCGTTGACGTGGATCATGCCGGTCTCGATGCGCTTGGCGAAGCGGACCCCGCGCTCCACGTCCCGCGTGTGGACGGCGCCGCTGAGTCCGTAGGGGGTCGCGTTGGTGAGGCGGACGGCCTCGTCCTCGCCGTCGAAGACGACGAGGAGGGCGACGGGGCCGAAGATCTCCTGGCCGAGCAGCGGGGAGTCCTCGGGGAGCCCGGCGAGCACGGTGGGCTCGACCAGGTTGCCGCGCGTAGAGCCGCGTACGAGCGCCTGCGCGCCGGATTCGACGGCGCGGTCGACGAGCGCGGTGAGGGCGTCGGCCTGGAAGGAGTTGATCAGCGGGCCGATGTGGGTGTCGGCGTCGTGCGGGTCTCCGGTCTTCAGGGCGCGCACGCGGGTGGTGAACTTCGCGGTGAACTCCTCGGCGACCGAGGCGTCGACCAGGATCCGGTTGGCGGCCATGCAGACCTGGCCCTGGTAGACGAAGCGGCTGAAGACGGCCGCGTCCACCGCGTAGTCGAGGTCGGCGTCGTCGAGGACGACGAGCGCGCTGTTGCCGCTGAGTTCCAGGACGGTCCGCTTGAAGTGGCGGGCGGCGACCGCGCCGACGTGCCGGCCGACCCGGTCGGAGCCGGCGAAGGAGATGACCTTGGGCACGGGGTGGGTCAGGAGCGCGTCGCCTATCTCGGCGATGTCGGTGACCAGGACGTTGAGCAGACCGGCCGGCAGGCCCGCCTCCTCGAAGATCTTGGCGATGACCCCGCCGCCGACGACGGGCGCGTTCTGGTTGGGCTTGATGACCACGGCGTTGCCCAGCGCCAGGGCCGGGGCGACCGACTTCAGGGTGACCAGGAAGGGGAAGTTGAACGGGCTGATCACGGCGACGACCCCGACGGGCAGGCGCTGGACCCGGTTCTCCTTGCCCTCGACCGGCGAGGGCAGGATGCGGCCCTCGGGGCGGACGGCCAGCTGCATGGCCTCGCGGATGAACTCCTTCGCGAGGTGGACCTCGTACTCGGCCTTGGGACGGGTCCCGCCGAGCTCGTCGATCATCGCCTCGACGATCTCCTTCTCGCGCTCCTCGGTGATCCGCAGGGCGCGTTCCAGGACGGCTCGTCTGGTGTAGGGGCTGGTGGCGGCCCATTCCTTCTGGGCCCGCTCGGCGGCCCGGTAGGCCCGGTCTACCTGCTCGACGGTGGCCACGGTGATGGCCGCGAGCTTCTCCCCGTTGTACGGGTTGACGTCGATGATGTCCCACGACCCGGTCCCGGCCAGCCATTCGCCGTCGATGTACTGGTGAGCCAGGTCCTCGAATATGGACATGCCATCCCTTACGTCGAACGCGCGTCCTTGCGCTGCACCGGAGACCCAGGGGTCGTGTGGGTCATCGTCATGCCCTGATCAGGCGTCATAGTACGTGTGAATCAAGACAGTTGGAGCAGACCGCGCAAGAGATCCCGGGTCTGGCCGGGGTCGGGGCAGTCGCTCTGGAGACGCAGCATCGCCCGCTCGTACTGCCCCACTTCCTCGTCTTTGTCGAGGTAGAGGGCGCTGGTGAGCTGTTCCAGATAGACGACGTCCTGGAGGTCGGACTCGGGGAAGCGCAGCAGGGTGAAGGCGCCGCTCTCGCCGGCGTGCCCGCCGAAGGAGAAGGGCATGACCTGGAGGTGCACGTTGGGGCGCTGCGAGATATCGATGAGGTGCTCCAGCTGACCGCGCATCACGTCCCGGTCGCCGTACGGGCGGCGCAGGGCGGCCTCGTCGAGGACGGCGTGGAAGACGGGGGCGCTCTCGGAGACCAGCACCTTCTGGCGCTCCAGGCGCAGCGCGACGCGGCGGTCGATCTCGGCGCGGCCGGCGCCGGGCATGCCGCGGCTGACCACGGCCTGGGCGTAGGCCTCGGTCTGCAACAGGCCGTGCACGAACTGCACTTCATAGATGCGGATGAGGGAGGCGGCGCCTTCCAGGCCCACGTACGTCTGGAACCAGCCCGGCAGTACATCTCCGTAGCTGTGCCACCAGCCGGCCACGTTCGCCTCGCGGACCAGCCCCAGGAGGGACTCCCGCTCGGCGCCGTCGGTGACTCCGTAGAGCGTGAGGAGGTCCTCGACGTCTCTGGCCTTGAAGCTCACCCTTCCCAACTCCAAGCGGCTGATCTTCGATTCGGATGCGCGGATCGAGTAACCGGCCGCCTCACGGGTGATGCCGCGGGATTCTCGGAGTCGCCTGAGCTGGGAGCCCAGGAGGATGCGGCGCACCACAGAACCACTGGCTTCTGCGGTCACGAGTCCTGCCCCTCCCCATGCGGTGGATGGATACGTACGGATACGCGTGTACGGCTGCGTCGCAGGGGCCCCCGTGCCCCTCAAGGCCCGCAGTCTGCCACCAAAACGCATCTGCCCGTACTCGTTCTGTAACGGATTTGGCCTCGCTGTAAAAGAAGTCCGTAAGTATGCGTAGGAAGAAATGAGCAAGAACCGTCACGGGACCGGACAGGTCCGGCGCGTGCACGTGCATCTGCCCTTGCATCCGGCTCCGGCATTCGGAAGCATGGTCCCGCGCACCTGCGTGCCCCGCAGTTCTTTCGAATCCCGGGAGTGCCTCGCATGGGGACGAATGGATCGACCATGCTCGAGCCGTTACGGCAGGGGCTTCCCCCGGTCGACCCCACGGCTGTCTCCGGGTCCGCGTCCTGCGCCCTGCCGGCCCGCTTCGAGGCGGTGCGCGGCGCACGCACCTTCACGCGTTCCACCCTTGCCCAGTGGGGCCTCGACGACCGGTTCGACGACGTGGCACTGGTCGTCTCCGAACTCGTCACCAACGCGCTGCGCCATGCCCTCCCGGACGATTCCCGCCCGGCTCCGGGCGAGAGCGAGCCGCCGGTGCGGCTGCACCTGATGCGGTGGAGCACCCGGCTGGTGTGTGCGGTGCGGGACCCCAGCGAGGACCGGCCCGGCGGGTGCTTCGCGCCGGACGCGACGGAGCGCAACAGCGACCTGGAGTCGGGACGCGGACTGTTCCTCGTCGACTCCTACAGCGACAGCTGGGGCTGGCACCCGCTCGCGGGGCGGCTGACCGGCAAGGTGGTCTGGGCGCTGTTCACGCTCCAGGACTGACCGCTGCACGATCGGTGCACGACCCCCGCACGACCACTACACGATCACCGCATATGCGACAAGCGGCCGGGATTGATCATGGCGATCAATCCCGGCCGCTGCACGTGCATGGCTGATCTTGAGCTGGTCTTCAGCTGATCAGGTGGTCGAACTCGCCGTCCTTGACACCCAGCAGCAGCGCTTCTATCTCGGCCGGCGTGTACACGAGTGCCGGTCCGTCCGGAAACCGCGAGTTGCGCATGGCAACGTCGCCTCCGGGCAGTTTCGCGAACTCCACACAGGAACCTTGCGAGTTGCTGTGTCTGCTCTTCTGCCAGGTCACCCCGTCAAGCTCTGCAGCTGCCATCCCGTTGTACGCGTGGTCCACAGGAAGCCCCCGATAGTGCAGATGTCAACTGCACCGGATCATAGCTGTGTTCATGAACGCCTGCATGGGCAGATGCACGTGCACGAGCGGAGGGCAAGCCACCACTAAGGGTGACGACCATCCCCGGCACCTTCCCCGGACCTGGGCCGGGGCGGGGTCCGCAGCGCCTCGGAGACCTCGTCCAGGGAGTCCAGCAGCTGCCGCGCCGCCCCGCGCAGCACGCCCGGGTCCGGGGTGTCCCCGTAGGCCAGCGCCGAGCGGACCCCCTCCCAGTCGGGCACCCGGCGCTCCCGTACCGCCTTCGCACCCGCCTCCGTCGCCTCGCGCAGCGCCCGGGCCAGCTCGGCCGCCCCCGGCACCGGGGGCCGGGACCGGTCCGGGAAGTGCGCCTCCAGCAGCATCGCGTGGCGGCCCATCGCGGCCAGGGCCCGGCCCGCGTCCTCGGCGGCGGCCCGGGAGATCCCGCGGTGGCGCACCGGCTCCCCGGAGGCCCGGTCCACCGCCTCCTGCCAGGCGACCCGGGCGTCGCGGGTCGCCAGCAGGGCGCTGCGCACCTCGTCGCGGTCGGCTCCGGCCGGGTCCGCGTACTGCGCGAACACGGTCGCCGCGTACCGCCCGGAGGCGGCCACCCAGTCGGCCAGCCGCATCCGCAGTCGCGGGGTCTCCCAGGCCGGGTAGACCGCGTAGGAGATCATCGCGAGGACCCCGCCGATCAGGGTGAGCATGACGCGGTCCGGGACGGTCTGGTCCCAGCGCAGGCCGCCCATGCCGAGCAGGAAGACCACGTAGCCGGAGACGAACACCATCGAGACGGCGTAACCGGTGCGCATGAAGGTGTACATCAGGCCCGCGCTGATGACCGCGAGCAGCCCGGACACGTACATCCCCGGATGCGCGAGCTGGACCACGGCCGTCGCGAGGGCGACCCCGACCAGGGTGCCGCCGAAGCGGGCTACGGCGCGCGCGTAGGTCTGCGTGAAATCGGGCCGCATGACCATCACGGAGGCCATCGGGGCCCAGTAGGCGTGGCCGAAGGGCAGTACGTGGCCGATGCCGTAGCCCGCGCAGGCGACCGCGGTGACCCGCACCGCGTGCCGCAGGATCGGCGACCCGGGGTGCAGCTCTGCCCGTACGGCGGCCAGCACCATCGGCGCGAGCGCCGGCAAGGTGGGCCGCAGCATCGACTCCCCCGGATCGGCGGTGCGCCCCGAACCCGGCTCGGCGATGTCGAGTACGTCGTCCAGCAGGGCGGTGAGCTTGCGCGCGGCGCGCAGCGCGGCCCCCTGGAACAGATCGGCGGTATCGGGAGCCTTGAGCAGCGCCAGGGCCGGCGCCGGCAGCCGCACCGCCTCCCCGTGCCGGATCGCCGACGCGGCGGCGTCCAGCACCGACCCGGCCGCGGCGAGCAGCTCCCGGGCCCGGTCCCGCGCCGGACCCTCGGCCGGAGCCCCGACCGCCGGATCCGCCAGCAGGGCCAGCACCGGACGGATCCGCTCCGCGAGCCCGCGCGCACCGTGCAGCTCGGCGGGGCGGCGACGGGCCTGGCGGGCCGTCACCGTCGCGGCGTCGCGCGCCCGCATCAGCGGCTGCGGGTCGAAGGAGGCGACCGGGTCCTGGCGCAGACGGCGCGCGTAGTCCGCCTCGGCGGCCAGGGCGTCGGCCAGGGCGTCGCGCTGGGCGCCCCAGCGGCGGATGGGGAACAGCACGATCAGCAAGGCCTGCACCACCCCGCCGGCGGCGATCATCGCGGCGTGCCCGGCGGCCTGGGGCACGGAGGTCGGCAGCGTGACGGTGACCAGCATGATCGCGACATTGCCGGAGGCGATCATGCCCGCGGTGGGCCCGGCCGCCCACATCAGGCCCGCCGCGAAGCTCCACACGGCGAGCAGCAGCACGAAGGCCAGGGTGTGCGAGGACCCGACGAGGTAGCCGATGAAGGTGGACACGGCCAGCGTCAGCCCGGAGGCGAGCGCGAGGACGGGCCGGGGCCGCCAGCTCTTCTGGAAGCTGGCCACGGCCGCCATGTAGGCACCGAACGCGGAACTGGCCGCCGCGCCGGGCCCGAGGAAGGCGAGGCCCCCGCCGATCACGATGGCCAGCCCGACGGCGGCGCGGAACGCGATGAGGGGTTGGAGCCGGGTCCGCTCGACCCGCAGCCCGGATCGGGCGGTGTCCTTCAGCGCCCGGACCCAGCTCATGGCCCCGAGCGTAGCCCCGCCCGGCCCCGAACCCGGGAGCCCGACGACACGGCGCGCGCGTCGGGGCCCCGCCCCCCTTCCAACCACCGCCGCACGGGGCAAAGCCCCCGCGACACCCTTCCCCGCCGCCGCGGGGCGGCGTCCCCCGCAGCACCCTTCGCCGCTGCCGCGGGGCGGTGGCCCCCGCGGCACCCTTTGCCGCTGCGCGGGGCGAAGTCCCCCTCAGCACCCTTTGCCGCTGCCGCCGGGCGGCGTCCCCCTCAGCACCCTTTGCCGCTGCGCGGGGCAAGTTCCCCTACCCGCCCTTCGCCCGTTCCCCGGGCTCTGCCCGGACCCGGTCCTCAAGCGCCGGACGGGCTGGAAACGGGGTACCGGGCTGCGCCCGGACCTGGTCCTCAAACGCCGGACGGGCTGGAAGCGGGGTACCGGGCTGCGCCCGGACCTGGTCCTCAAACACCGGACGGGCTGAAAGCGGGGTACCGGGCTCTGCCCGGACCTGGTCCTCAAACCCCGGACGGGCTGGAAACGGGGTACCGGGCTGCGCCCGGACCTGGTCCTCAAACGCCGGACGGGCTGGAAGCGGGGTACCGGGCTGCGCCCGGACC
>NZ_JBHXKA010000063.1:0-43559 GCF_042722885.1 Streptomyces sp. NPDC058401 | reverse complement strand
GGCCTGGGCGCTCAGCGCCTCGCCGGGGGAGACCTCGCGGGGCGGGCGACGGGGGACGGTACCGGTCGGACCGCGGCCGGGGCCGCGGTGGGCGTCCGTCAGTTCCGCGTGCCGCTCGCCCGGCGACGCAGGAACCAGGTACCGCCGACGGCGGTCGCGGCCAGCACTGCCGCTCCCGCCGCGATCTTGGCGGGGTCGGTGGTGGTGGTCGTGCCACCGCCCACCCCGGTGCGCACGTGGCCCTGGGGGGCGCGGTCGTGCTCGGTGACGATCAGGTCGCCGGTGGCGAACTTGCCGTTCGCGCAGGTGGCGCCGATCGCGTGGGTGCCGGGGTGGGCTCCGCGGGCGACCTGGAACTGTCCCACGACCACCTCCTTGTGGGTGCCCGGGGACAGCTTGAAGCGGCCGCCCCCGACGGTGGTGGCATCGCCCTCGGCGTGGCTGTCCGGGCCGCAGGCCTTCGTGTTCACCGTGACGGTGGTGCCGGGGGCGGCGGACTTGGGCCAGACCTCCAGCGGGGCGAAGTCGCCGGCCGCGAAGCCCGTCATGCCGAAGCCCGTCATGCCCAGGTCCGCGGCGGCGACCGCGCCGGCCACCGGGCCGGCGAACGCGAAGCCGGTCAGCACGGTGGCGGTGAGGACGTGGGCGGTGCGACGGCGCATGGCGGGTCTCCTGGGGACACGGGGTCGTGGTTCCGAGGTAACCCGGGTGCGGGGGGCTGCGCCTGCTGATGCGGTGTCAGATTGGTGGCGGGGGGTGCGGGTGGAGCGGTGTTCTCGCAGGTGGGGGTGGGTGTGGGGGCATTCGTGGGGCCCCACCCCGTCCGGGTGACGGTGGCCGCGCGGGGTCGGCGCGGCTGGGTGGGGCCGGCGGGGCTACGCCGGGGGGAGGGTGAGGGTGGCCGCGGCTCCGGTGGGGGTGGGGTTGGTGAGGGTGAGGCGGGCGCCGATGACCTGGGACTGGCCCAGGGCGATGGTCAGGCCCAGGCCCGTGCCCTGGCCGCGTTCGGTCGCGCCCGTGAGGAACCGCTGCGGGCCGTCCCGCAGCAGCGTCTCCGGGAAGCCCGGGCCCTGGTCCCGTACGGTCACCGTGTTCCCGGCCACCGTCACGGTGATCGGGTCCCCGCCGTGCTTGCGGGCGTTGACCAGCAGGTTCGTCAGGATCCGCTCCAGTCGCCGGACGTCCGTGCGGACACGGGCCGTGGGGTCGGCGGCGCCCAGGACCCGCGCCTCCACCCCCGAACGCCGGGTGACCGCCTCCACCAGCGGCCCCAGGAGGTGGACGTCCAGCTGGGCCACCTCCCGGTCCCCGTCCAGCCGGGCCACCTCCAGGAGGTCCTCCGTCAGACTGCACAGGGCCGCGACCCGGTCGCGCACCAGCTCCGTGGGCCGCCCCGGAGGGAGCAGTTCGGCGGCCGTGTGCAGACCGGTCAGCGGGGTCCGCAGCTCGTGCGCCACGTCCGCCGTGAACCGCTGCTCCGCCACCAGCCGCCGCTGCAGGCTCGCCGCCATCGTGTCGACCGCCGCGGACAGTTCGGCCACCTCGTTCCGTGACCCCGGCACCCCCGACGGGCCTATCCGGGCGTCCAGTTCGCCCGTGCTGATCCGCCGGGCCGTTTCGGCCGCGGAGCGCAGGTCCTTGCTCAGCCGGCTGGCCAGCCCCGCCCCGCCGATCGCCGCGAGGGTGACGACGACCACCCCGAAGGCCATCAACTTCTGGTCCAGCTCCCACAGTTCGCCCTGCTCCGCGATCAGCGCCTGGCGTACGGAGAGCACGTGGTCGCCGCCGACCGGCCGGGCCGCCCACACCGCGGGGTGGGCGCCGCCCAGGTCGAGGTAGGTGGTGCGCCGTCCGGACAGGGCGGCCTGGCGCAGGGGTTCCGGCAGGCTCGGGCAGTCGAGGCGCGCGTCGGCCTCCCCGACCTTGTCGAAGTCGAGCTGGCCCGTGAGCTCGTACACCTGACGCACCCGGACGAGCTGCGCGAGGGCGCTCTTGCGCGCCGCGTCGGCCACCTGGTTCGCGCGGGCCTCGTGGA
Organism: Streptomyces sp. NPDC058401; assembly: GCF_042722885.1. Taxonomy (NCBI): domain Bacteria; kingdom Bacillati; phylum Actinomycetota; class Actinomycetes; order Kitasatosporales; family Streptomycetaceae; genus Streptomyces; species Streptomyces sp. NPDC058401. The sequence goes on along the minus strand of NZ_JBHXKA010000063.1, from coordinate 41,524 downwards.
TCAGGACGCCGATGGTGAGCGCGACGAGGGAGCAGCCGACGGCGAGCAGGACGGCGATCTTCCAGCGCAGGCCGAGGGAGTGCAGGAGGCGGCGGCAGCGGAGCAGGCAACGCCTCACCCGCCTCACCTGGCGGCCTGGTTCGTCGGGGCGGGGGATTCAGGGGATACGGGGGATGCCGGGGATGTGGGGGCGGACGACCGCGGAGCCGGGCATTCGCCGGAGCCGGAGCCGGAGCCGGAGATGGCGTTGCCGAATTTGTGCTCGTCGCTGAGGACGCTCATCCGCTGCCCGTCCCAGTGGTAGCGGATGTCGTGCGCGGATCCGTCGTCGTCGTTGGTGCGGACCAGCAGGTCGGTGCCGAGGGTCTCGGCGCTCATCCGCCGGCCGCTGGTGAACAGGATCGGAACGATCCTCCCGTCGGCCGCGGCCGTGTAGACGCTCAGCACCGAACGACCCGTCTCGCTGTCCGCGGCGACGATCAGCTCGGGTTTCCCGTCGCCCGTCAGGTCCGCGTACCGGGGCGGCCGTATCCCGGCCTTGCCCGGACCCGGGATCTGCTTCCCTCCGCTGAAGCGCTTCATCGCCTTGTCCGCCCGGATCACGGCCATCACGTCGACCTTCCCGATCCCCTCCGGCCCCACCGTCGGGGCGCCGTCGAGCGGTCGTGGCGCCGGAACCCTGCCCGCCACCGCGGTCCCGGAGGAGCTCGGCGAATCGGTCCACGAGGGCCACAGCGCTTCCGGCCGGGGCTGGGAGGAAACGGGCGGCGCGGCCTCGCCGGGTCCGAGGCCCCCGGGCGTGCCGCAACCGCCCAGGCCGATGCAGAGCAGGGCGGCCGCGGCGAGGCGGCGGAGGGTCGGTCGAGTCATGGAAGGCGGAACCGTCGGGTGGTGGGGGAGGGCGGGGCGCGGGGAGGCAGACTGACGGTAGGCGGCGTCGGTCACAGGGACCGGGCGGTCGTGTAACAGCGGTGCGTAGGCGGGCTCCCGCGGCCGAAGTCGGGACTTTGGTCCAGGCCCGCGGCCGGCGGGACTCCGGTCAGCAGCTCAGTCTGGATCGAGGGGGACCCGCATGACATCGGCCGATCGGCCGGAAGGCCACGGCGAAGGAACGATTCCTCAGGGCCTGCGCGAAAGGACCCCGCCGGGAGCGGTCCCGCCGGGAGCGGTCCCGTCGGGCGAGGAGCTCCCGTTCTTCGTCTACGGGACCCTGCGCCCCGGCGAGGTCAACCACGACCTGTTCCTGCGCGGCCGCACCGCCGCCGAGGAGCCCGCCCGCCTTCCGGACGCGGCCCTGTACCAGGGCCCCGGATACCCGTACGCCGTGGACCGCCCCGGCTCCGGCTCCGCGATAGCCGGAGAGCTGATCACCCCGGCCCCCGGGGCGTACGGGGAACTCCTCGTGGCGCTCGACCTGCTGGAGGAGTACGCGGGCCCCGGACACCCCGCCAACATCTACGACCGCACCGCCCGCGAGGCCCTGCGCCCCGACGGCACCCCGGTCCGCGCCTGGGTCTACCTGGCCGCCCCGCCCCTGGCCCACCACCTGGCCCGCTCCGGCACCCCCATCCCGGGCGGCGACTGGCTGCGCCGCTGAGCCGCTACAGGCCTTCCGCGCCGCGGTTGCGCAGGCGCTGCTCGTACTGCTGGAGGACCCACAGCTCCTCCTGGACGGCCGCCAGCTGCTCGGGCGACCCCTGGTGGCCGAGTCGGGCCATCGTGCCCTGGATCTCGCGCACCCGGCGGTCCACCGCGCGGAGCCTGACCTGGACCAGCTGGACCCCGGCGTAGATCTCGTCCACGGTCTTCGCGCGGATGGCCTCCACGACGAGTTCGGTGACCAGCGCGCGGACGGTGTCGTTCGGTGCGGCGTCCCGGACCCGGGTCACGTAGTCCTCGGTGCCGAGGGACGCGCCGCCGGCGTCCAGGATGGCCTGGCGGACGGCCGCGTAGGGCGGGGCGGTGAACTCGTCCATCCCGTACGCGTCGAAGGCGGGGGAGACCAGGGCCGGGCGCTGGAGCGCCAGCTTGAGCAGCTCGCGCTCGGTGATGTGGGCGGGACTGCGCAGGTTCAGCGCGGGGCCCGTGGGCGTGCCGGACGGAGCCGCGATGTCTTCGTACGAGTGACCGGAGCCGTTGCCGCCGGACGACTGCCCCCGGCGCTGCTGCTGGGGCTGGTTGCCGCGCTCGCGGGCCCAGCGGTCGAGCTGGGCGATCCGCTTGACGACGAACTGCTCGTCGCGCATGCCGAGCATGCCGGCCAGCTGGACCGCCGACTCGTGCTGGATCGCGACGTTCTTGATCTTCTTGATGATCGGGGCGGCTTCCTCCAGCGCGGCGGCCCGCCCCGCCGGGTTCTCCAGGTTGTGCCGGGCCACGATGTGCTTCAGCGCGAACTCGAACAGCGGGGTGCGGGCCTCGACCAGCCCCGAGACGGCCGCGTCGCCCTTGGCCAGGCGCAGGTCGCAGGGGTCCATGCCGCCCGGGGCGATGGTGATGGAGGTCTCCGCGGCGAACTTCTGGTCGTCCTCGAAGGCCCGTAGCGCGGCCTTCTGCCCGGCCGCGTCCCCGTCGAAGGTGAAGATCACCTCGGCGGTCGCGTTGTCCATGAGCAGCCGGCGCAGGATCTTGATGTGGTCGCCGCCGAAGGCGGTGCCGCAGGTGGCGATCGCGGTGGTGACCCCGGCCATGTGGCAGGCCATGACGTCGGTGTAGCCCTCGACGACGACGGCCCGGGAGGTCTTGGCGATCTCCTTCTTGGCCAGGTCGATGCCGTAGAGCACCTGGGACTTCTTGTAGATCGCCGTCTCGGGGGTGTTCAGGTACTTGGGCCCGTTGTCGTCGTCGCGCAGCTTGCGCGCGCCGAAGCCGACGACCTCGCCGCTGATGTCGCGGATGGGCCACATGAGCCGGCCGCGGAAGCGGTCGATGGGCTTGCCGCTGCGGCTGTCCTGGGACAGGCCCGAGGTGATCAGTTCCTTGTCGCTGAAGCCCTTGCCGCGCAGGAAGCGCGTCAAGTGGTCCCAGCCGGCCGGGCTGTAGCCCACGCTGAAGTGCTGGGCGGCGGCCTGGTCGAAGCCGCGCTCGGCCAGGAACTTGCGGCCGATCTCCGCCTCGGCGCTGCCGAGCTGGTCCATGTAGAACGCGGCCGCGGCCTTGTGCGCCTCGACCAGCCGGATGCGCTCGCCGCGCCCGCTGCTGCCGGCGGTGTAGCCGCCCTCTTCGTAGCGCAGGGTGATGCCGGCCAGGCCGGCGAGCCGTTCCACCGCCTCCGAGAAGGAGAGGTGGTCGATCTTCATGACGAAGTCGAGGGTGTCCCCGCCCGCCTGGCAGCCGAAGCAGTGGTAGAAGCCCTTGCTGGGGCTGACCTGGAAGGACGGGGACTTCTCGTCGTGGAAGGGGCAGAGGCCCTTGAGGTTGCCGCCGCCCGCGTTGCGCAGCTGGAGGTACTCGGAGACCACGGCGTCGATCGGGACCGCGTCCCGTACCGCCTTCACGTCGTCGTCGTTGATCCGTCCTGCCACCGCGCCAGTCTACGGCCGGGCGGAGACAATCCCGTCAGGCCCCTTCCGCCGGAACCAGGGCCGAAAGCGGAATGGAGGGATCCGCCAGCTTCTCGCGGTCCACCGGCGCCTTCGACCTGATCAGGGCCTGGATGTCGTCGGTGACGTCCCACACGTTCACGTTCATCCCGGCCAGCACCCGGCCGTCCGAGAGCCAGAAGGCGATGAACTCCCGCTTGCCCGCGTCCCCGCGGATCAGCACCTGGTCGTAGCCGCCCGACGGGGCGTACCCCGAGTACTCCAGACCCACGTCGTACTGGTCGGAGAAGAAGTACGGGACCCGGTCGTACGAGACCTCCTGCCCCAGCATCGCCCGGGCGGCGGCCGGCCCTCCGTTGAGCGCGTTCGCCCAGTGCTCCACCCGCAGCCGGGTCCCCAGCACCGGGTGGTGCGCGGCCGCCACGTCCCCGACCGCGAAGACGTCCGGGTCGGAGGTGCGCAGCGAGGCGTCCACGGCGATCCCGCCCCCGTGCTCCCGGTCGACGAGGGCCAGCCCCGAGGTCTCCGCCAGCGCGGTCCGCGGGGAGGCCCCGATCGCCGCGAGGACCGCGTGCGCCGGATGCTCCTCCCCGTCGTCCGTACGGGCCGCCAGCACCATGCCGTCGTGTCCGACGATCTCCGTCAGGTGGGAGCCGAAGTGGAAGCGGACCCCGTGCTCGGTGTGCAGGTCGGCGAAGAGCCGGCCGACCTCCGGACCGAGCACCGCGTGCAGCGGGGTCGGCGCCGGTTCGATCACGGTGACCTCGGCCCCGTACCCGCGGGCGGCCGCCGCGACCTCCAGGCCGATCCAGCCGGCGCCCGCGATCAGCAGGTGCCCGTTGTCCCGGCCCAGGCCCGCCAGGGCCTTGCGCAGCCGCTCCGCGTGCGAGAGCCGGCGCAGGTGGTGCACCCCGACCAGCTCGGTGCCCGGGATGTCCAGCCGGCGCGGCTCGGCGCCGGTGGCGAGGAGCAGCTTGTCGTAGGGCAGCGCCGTGCCGTCGCCGAGGACCACCTTCTTGGCCTCCCGGTCGAGCTGGACCGCGGGCTGGCCGAGGTGCAGCTCGATGTCGGAGGCCGCGTACCAGGACGCCTCGTGGACGAAGACGCTCTCGCGCTCCTCCTTGCCCGACAGGTAGCCCTTGGAGAGCGGGGGTCGCTCGTAGGGATGCTCGCGCTCGTCTCCGATCAGGATCACCCGGCCCGTGAACCCCTCCGACCTCAGCGTTTCGGCCGCCTTAGCCCCGGCGAGCCCTGCGCCGACGATGACGAACGTCCGGTGTGCGTCGACCACCTGATGCCTCCTCATAACCTCTGCGCCACATGCGACCACATGCGAGCGTCCCGCACCGAGCCTGCCGCGTGAAGGGGGAGTGGCCCGATCGGCTCACCCTTCGGCGCGTCGCGCGCGCTGGATGAGGCGGGCGTGAAGGGAGCGCGCGGAGGCGTCCGTGAGGGCCGCGATCTGGTCCACCACCGCCCGCTTCCTGGCCCGGTCGTCCGGGGCCGCGTCGAAGATCGCACGGAACTGCGGGTCCAGACCCTCGGGCGCGCGGGCGCTGACGGCCTCCGCCAGCTCGGCGAGGACGATCCGCTGATCGGCGCGGATCCGCTCCTGCTCGTCGCGCTGCATGACGTACAGGTCGGCCACCGCCTTCAGCACCGCGCACTCGTTGCGCGCCTCGCGCGGCACCACCAGCTCCGCCGCGTACCGGGTCAGCCGGCCGGTCCCGTACGCCTGCCGGGTGGCGCCCTCGGCGGCCAGGCAGAAACGGCCGATCAGCTGGCTGGTCGCGTCCTTCAGCCGGGCCTGGGCCACGGCCGAGCCGTCGTACCCGTGCGGCCACCACTCCTGCTCCATCAAACGGTCCAGGGCCTCCCGCAGTTCCTCCGGCTCGGTGTCGGAGGGCACGTACCGGCCGATGGCCACCCGCCAGATCTCGGCGCGCTCGGGCTCGGCGAAGAGCAGGTTCGGGTCGAGGTGGCCGGCGTGCAGGCCGTCCTCGAAGTCGTGGACGGAGTACGCCACGTCGTCCGACCAGTCCATGACCTGAGCCTCGAAGCACTTGCGGTCCGCGGGCGCGCCGCGGCGCAGCCACTCGAAGACCGGCAGGTCGTCCTCGTAGGCGCCGAACTTCACCGAGCCCGGGTCGGTGGGGTGGTCCCCGCGCGCCCAGGGGTACTTGGTGGCGGCGTCCAGGCAGGCCCGGGTGAGGTTGAGCCCGACGCTGACCAGCTCGCCGCTGGCCGGATCGGGGACGAACCGCTTGGGCTCCAGCCGGGTCAGCAGCCGCAGCGACTGGGCGTTGCCCTCGAAACCGCCGCAGTCCTTGGCGAACTCGTTGAGCGCTTCCTCGCCGTTGTGCCCGAAGGGCGGGTGCCCCATGTCGTGCGACAGGCAGGCCGCTTCGACCAGATCGGGATCGCAGCCGAGCGCGGCGCCGAGCTCGCGGCCGACCTGGGCGCATTCGAGGGAGTGCGTCAGCCGGGTACGGGGACTCGCGTCCCAGTCGTACGAACGCGTCCCCGGGGTCACCACCTGGGTCTTCCCGGCGAGCCGGCGCAGCGCGGCGGAGTGCAGCACACGGGCCCGGTCGCGCTGGAAGGCGGTCCGCCCGGGCCGCTTGTCGGGCTCGGTGGCCCACCGCTCGGTGTCGGCGGGATCGTACGGCTCCCCGGACGGGGCGGAGCCGGGTCGGACAGGTGCGGTGGTGCCTTCCATGCCTTCCATGGTCCAAACGGTAACCGCACGAACCGACAAGACGAGTCAAGAGGAGCAATCCGAGCGATTGCGAACCAACCAGACCGTTACGCGGTGGCCAGTTCGAGCGGCTGCTCGTGCGCTACGGGTCCTGCGAGCGCGGCGGCGGCTTCGTCGTAGCGCTGGAGCACCAGCCGGGCCAGCGCCGGATGCGCGCCCAGCGGGGCGGCGGCCGGGCCCGGGGCGGCGGCGGCGCTCGCGGTGGCGAAGCGGCCCGGGGCGGTGAAGTAGGAGGCGACCGCGACCCGGTGGAGACCCCGCGCGGCCAGGGCCCGTACGGCGGCGGGCACTCCGGGCGCGCTGCCCGAGGCGTAGGCGGCCACCACGGGCACCCCGCCGAGGCGCTCCGAGAGCAGGCCGGCGGTGGCCCGCACATCGGTCGCGGAGTCGGGGTCGCGGGACCCGGCGGCGGCCAGCACCACCGCCGACCCGGCGCTCCAGCCGGCCTCCACGAGCCGCTCGTACAGGGCCTCGACGAGCAGCGGATGCGGTCCGAGCGGGGCGGCGACACGGGTCCGCAGCTGCCCGGCGCGGGCGGCGGCGGCCGGGAGGTCCCGCTTGACGTGGGTGCCGCGGCCGAGCAGCAGCGGCACCAGCACGGCGGCTCCGGAGGCCCGTTCGAGGGTGTGGTCCAGCAGCGGGTGGTTCAGCTCGATGTGACCGAGCCGGACGTCGAGGCGGGGGCGGAGCTCACGGACCCGTTCGAGCAGGGCTTCGACGGTGTGGAGGGCGCGCGGATCGCGGCTGCCGTGGGCCACGGCGACGAGGGCGGGCTGCTGCATGGGAGGACTCCTGCGTGGTGTCGGGGACGCAGACCGCTGAGCTGCGTACCGAGCTGGGCGGTGATCCGGGTCAGCAGCTCCGCCGTGGTCGCGGGCGGAAGCGGTGGGAGGGGCTGGAGGTGCGGAAGCGGTGGGAGGGGCGGGAGGTGCGGGCGGGGCATGGACTCGGGAGGGTGCGCCGGCTCCGTCATGAACCGATCCTGCGTGCGGCAGGTTGCCCCTGCGTTGCGCCGGGGTGACGGGTGTTTTCCGGCTGCTCACAGGGGGGTGGACGGCGAGGGTGGGCTCGGGCGGGTGGCGGCCGCGTGGCCGCCGGGAAACCGGCGGGACCGTACACGCGTCCGTAGACGACGGGACCACCGGCCGGAACGGGCAGGTCACCACACGACCGACCAACAGGGGGATCGATTGAGGCGTCCAGTGCTACGAGGGCTGCCGCGGGCGGCATGGGGGCGGCTGAGGGCCGTACGGATCGGGCCGCCCCGCACCGTGCGCGCCCGGCGGCGGGCCGTGCAGCTGGTGATGGCGGGCTGCGTGCTGGCCCTGCTGCCCTCGGCGTGGACGCACGCGTCCGCCGGCCCCCGGCTGCGGACCACCGCCGACGCACCCGCCGCCGAGGTGGCCGTGGTCTTCGGCGCCGGGCTGTGGAACGGCCGGCCCACCCCGTACCTCGCACGGCGGCTCGACGCCGCGGTCGAGCTCTACCGGGCGGGGAAGGTCAAGGTCGTCCTGGTCACCGGCGACAACAGCCGTACCGACTACGACGAGCCCGACGCGATGCGCGCGTACCTGACGGGCCACGGGGTGCCCGACGCCCGCGTCGTCAGCGACTACGCCGGCTTCGACTCGTGGGACTCCTGCGTCCGGGCCCGGGAGGTCTTCGGCGTGCACCGGGCGGTGCTGATCAGCCAGGGCTTCCACATCCGCCGGGCCGTCGCGCTGTGCCGGGCCGCGGGCGTGGACTCGTACGGGGTCGGGGTGTCCGACGTGCACGACGCGACCTGGTACTACGGCGGGGCCCGCGAGGTCTTCGCGGCGGGCAAGGCGGCGCTGGACGCCGTCTTCGAGCCGGAGCCGCGGTTCCTGGGGCCGAAGGAAGAGGGGGTGTCGCGCGCCCTGGCCTCTCTGGCAGACTGACGCCGCGATCGGCATATGCCGATTAGTCATATACCGATCTGTCTCGTGCGTCAGGGGTGTGGAACCGTGGCTGTTGTGGATCTGAGCGGCAAGGTCGTCGTCATCACCGGTGGGGCCCGCGGCCTCGGCGCGGCGGCCGCGCAGGCCGTCGTGGACGGCGGCGGCAAGGTGCTGATCACCGACGTCCTGGAGGCCGAGGGCGCCGAGACGGCGGCGAAGCTCGGCGACGCGGCGCGCTTCCTGCGCCACGACGTGACCAGCGAAGCCGACTGGGACGCGGCCCTCGCCTTCGCCCTCGCCGAGTTCGGCCGCATCGACGGACTGGTCAACAACGCGGGCATCGCCACCGGCCAGTTCCTGGAACACGAGAGCGTCGAGCACTTCCGCAAGGTCGTCGAGATCAACCTCGTCGGCGTCTTCATCGGCATCAAGGCCGCGATCCCGCTGATGCGCGACAACGGCGGCGGCTCCATCGTCAACATCTCCTCCGCCGCCGGCCTCACCGGCCTCGCCCTGACCGCCGGCTACGGAGCCTCCAAGTGGGGCGTGCGCGGACTGTCGAAGATCGGCGCGGTCGAGCTCGCGGAATCCCGGATCCGCGTGAACTCCGTCCACCCCGGCATGACCCTCACCCCGATGACGGCCCCGGTCGGCATCCAGGCGGGCGAGGGCAACTACCCCGGCGCCCCCCTCGGCCGCGTCGGCCTCCCCGAGGAGATCGCCGCCGCCGTCGCCTTCCTCCTCTCGGACGCCGCGGGCTACATCACCGGCGCCGAACTGGCCGTCGACGGCGGCTGGACGGCCGGCCTCACGGTGAAGTACCTGACGGGGCAGTGACCCGGCGGCGGCGCCCGGATCGTGTACGCCGGGATCCCCGGCCCCTCGTGTACGCCGGGATCCCCGGCCCCTCGCGTACGCCGGGATCCCCGGCCCCTCCCGTGCGCCGGGCCACCTCACCGCAGCCGCCGGGCCGTGCTGAGGGGGAGCACGCCGGGTTGTAACGCGGGGCTGCGGCCCGTGTAACACCGTCGACGCACGCTGGGCCGCATGCACCCCTCGGAGTCCGTCACCGCCACGCACTGCCCGTACTGCGCGCTGCAGTGCGGCATGAACCTGCGCCCCGAGCCCGGGGGCGCGGGCGTGACGGTGGAGGAACGGGCCGACTTCCCCGTGAACCGGGGCGCGCTGTGCGGCAAGGGCCGCACCGCCCCCGCCGTGCTCTCCTCCCGGGTGCGCCTCACCGAGCCGCTCGTCCGGAGCCGCGCCGGGCGGCTGGAGCCGGCCACCTGGGAGGAGGCCCTCGACACCGTCGCCGAGGGCCTCGCCCGCACGCGGCGGTCGTACGGGGCCGACGCGGTCGGGGTGTTCGGCGGCGGCGGGCTGACCAACGAGAAGGCGTACGCCCTCGGGAAGTTCGCCCGCATCGCCCTGCGGACCTCGCAGATCGACTACAACGGCCGGTTCTGCATGTCCTCGGCCGCCGCCGCGCACCAGCGGGCCTTCGGGCTCGACCGGGGGCTGCCCTTCCCGCTGGAGGACATCCCCCGGACCGGCTGCGTCATCCTCGTCGGCTCCAACCCCGCCGACACCATGCCCCCCGCCCTCCGCTTCTTCCGGGAACTCCGCGAGAACGGCGGCACGCTGATCGTCGTGGACCCGCGCCGCACCCGCACCGCCGAACAGGCCGACCTGCACCTGGCCCCGCGCCCCGGCACGGACCTGGCGCTGGCGCTCGGCCTGCTGCACCTCGTGGTGGCCGGCGGGCACACCGACGAGGAGTTCATCGCCGCGCGCACCAGCGGCTGGCAGGAGGCCCGCGCGGCCGCGATGGTGCACTGGCCGGAGCTCGTGGAGCGCATCACCGGAGTCCCGGTCCCGAAGCTCCGCGAGGCGGTGGCGATGTTCTGCGCCCCCGACTCCGCGATGGTGCTCACCGCACGCGGCCCCGAGCAGCAGTCCAAGGGCACCGACACCGTCGGAGCCTGGATCAACCTCTGCCTCGCCACCGGCCGGGCCGGCCGCCCGCTCTCCGGCTACGGCTGCCTCACCGGCCAGGGCAACGGCCAGGGCGGCCGCGAGCACGGCCAGAAGGCCGACCAGCTCCCCGGCTACCGCAAACTCACCGACCCGGCGGCCCGCGCCCACGTCGCCGCGGTCTGGGGCGTGGACCCCGACACCCTGCCCGGCCCGGGCCGCAGCGCGTACGAACTCCTCGACGCGCTGGGCTCGGACGTCAAGGCCCTCCTCCTGATGGGCTCCAACCCGGTGGTCTCGGCCCCCCGCGCCGCCCACATCGAGGAACGCATCCGCTCCCTGGACTTCCTCGCCGTCGCCGACGTGGTCCTCTCCGAGACGGCGGCCCTGGCCGACGTGGTCCTCCCGGTCACCCAGTGGGCGGAGGAGACCGGCACCACCACCAACCTGGAGGGCCGCGTCCTGCTCCGCCGCCGGGCCCTGACCCCGCCGCCGGGGGTCCGCACCGACCTGGAGGTCCTGCACGGGCTGGCCACCCGGCTCGGCATGCCGAAGGCCTTCCCGGCCGAACCCGAGGCGGTCTTCGAAGAATTGCGCCGAGCCTCGGCGGGCGGCCCGGCGGACTATTCGGGCATCACGTACGCCCGCATCGAAGCCGAACAGGGCGTCTTCTGGCCCTGCCCGTCCTCCACGCGGTCCGCCCAGCCGGATCCCGCCCGGCCGGATCCCGCGCAGCCGGATCCCGTACAGCCCTCCTCGGGGGAGCCCGGCCACGGGGAGGGCTCCCCCGAGGAGCCCCACCCCGGCACCCCCCGGCTCTTCCTGGACCGCTTCGCCACCGAGGACGGCCGGGCCCGCTTCGTGCCGGTCTCCCACCGGGACGCCGCCGAGGTCCCGGACACGGAGTACCCGCTCCTCCTCACCACCGGCCGGGTCGTCGCCCAGTACCAGTCGGGCGCGCAGACCCGCCGGGTCGACGAGCTCAACGCAGCCGCCCCCGGCCCCTTCGTGGAACTCCACCCGCGCCTCGCGGCCCGCATCGGCGCGGTCGACGGAGCCCCCCTCGCGGTCACCTCCCGCCGCGGCCGCGCGGTCGCCCCGGCGCGCATCACGGACACCATCCGCGCGGACACCGTCTTCATGCCCTTCCACTGGCCGGGCGAGGGCCGCGCCAACACCCTGACCAACCCGGCGCTCGACCCGGTCTCCCGGATGCCGGAGTTCAAGGTCTGCGCGGTCCGCGTCGAGCCGGCCTAGGCGTGTCCGGAGCACCGTCGAAGGTCGGCGCCACCGCTGTGACCAGCCGCCGGGCGTACTCCTCCTCCGGGCCGGAGAGCTGGGGGTACTCGGCCGTGAAGTGGTCCCACTCGGGGCCGACGTTCCCGTACGCGGCGATGTCCTCCAGAGTCACCCCCGGATGGGGCAGCGGATGGTCGGGCGCCAGCCGGAACACCTGGTCCAGCAGCCAGTAGGGCAGCGCGAACGCCTCGGCCAGCAGGACCGCGTCGTAGAGGTCCTTGCCCTGCGGGTGGTGGTCGCTCACCAGCCACAGCAGCTTCCAGGCCAGGGACAGGGCGGGGGAGGCTGCCAGGACCACGGCCCCGCAGTCGAGTTCGACCGGTTCGGGCTCCTCGGGCAGCCGTTCGTTGAACACGAAGTCGAGCTGGACCTGGCCGGCCGGTAGCCCCGGCACCTGCCAGGGCAGCACCATCCGGGTCCCCGGCACCCGGTCGTACGTCCAGATGTCGTCGCAGACCGCGCCCGAGTCCTTGATGCCGGCCCGCCCGGCCGCCCCGGCGGCGATCTCCTCCAGCATCCGGGCCGTTCGCGCGTCGTCGATGTCCCAGCTCCGCGGTACGACCACGAAGTCCAGGTCACTCGGTTCCCGGGCCGAGTCCCCGAACCAGTCGGCGAGCAGCACGCTCCCGCGCAGCACCAGCGAGTCCGCCCACTGGGATTCCGACACCGCCAGCAGTGCGGCGTCCAACGCCGCCCGCCGCGCCGTCCGCCAGGCGGCAGTGCGCTCCGGGTCGTCGAAGACGGGGTCCCCGGCCCGGTAGGCGTTCTGGTGCTGCTTCATGGCCGGGTCGAAGACGGGCCGCTGACGGACGTCGTCCCCGGCCACCGCCCGCAGGGTCCTGGGCAGGTCGCGCTCCCTGCGCGTCTCCTCGTCCAGCGGCCCCTTGGGCAGCTCCTCGGACTGCCACCCGAACCTCTCCCACGTCATCGGGGATCCCCCTCCTCGATCCACCCGTCGTCCACCGACAGGTCGCTGTCGTACAGCACGAACTCCCGCTCCTCCGAGCAGATTTCATACCCGGCCCCCGCCAGCGCAGCGACCAGCGCGTCGCAGGCCGCCCCCGCCTCCGCCGCCGTGCCCCGCCACCGCTGGGTGACGAAGCGTTCCTGCCGGGCTCCCGGCAGGACCCGGCGGGCGTTCCACGAGACGTGTGCCCCGTGCGGGACCGCCAAGGCCTCCAGCGCGGCCCGGTCGAAGCCGGTGGGCAGGCGCAGCTTCACGTGGTGCTCGAAGTAGCCGCCGCCCGGTCCCGGGGGCTCCGTGGTCCACGGGACCGTCTCCACCTTGACCCGGACCGGGTCGAAGCCGGCCGCGCGCAGCCGATGCACCAGGACCTCGTGCCCGTCCCGGTCGGGCAGCGTCAGCATCGGCTGCGAGAGCATCCGGCCCCGGGCCAGCACGATGTGGGTCACCTTCAACTCCCGCTGCGCCGCCCATGATTCGAGTCGGGCCAGCTCCGCCGGGTGCGCGCAGCGGACGGTGATGTGGGATTCGTACGGGGACATGACCAGGATCCTCTCGGACATGCGTCCGATCCGCATCGGGGTTCTGGTCCGGGGGTAACCATGGGTCACGCACCGGACCCAGAAAGTGGTCGCACGCCCCTCGTGGCAGCGATGTGTCGTACCCCACACTGAGGTGCGGTGCACCCGTCCTCGGAGCCCTGTGGAGGTCGCCCCCGTGCAGACCCAGAGCCTGACCGTCACCGTCAGCCCGCCCGCCGAAGTGCCCGCGGCCGAAGAGCCCGAGCCCGAGGCAGAGGCCGACGCCATGCACGAGGAGGAGGCCGAGGAGGCCGGAGGGGCCGAGGAGTTGGAGGGCCCGGAGCTGCTGGAGAAGGTGCCCCGGCCGCGCAAGCGCCCGGCGGAAGGCTCCGGCGGAGCGGGACCGTCCGCCGACCTCTTCCGGCAGTACCTGCGCGAGATAGGCCGGATCCCGCTGCTCACCGCCGTGGAGGAGGTCGACCTCGCGCGCCGCGTGGAGGCGGGCCTGTTCGCGGAGGAGAAGCTCGGCAGCGGGACCCCGCTCGACCTGCAGCTCACGCTCGACCTCGACAAGCTCGTGGTCATGGGCCGCATGGCCAAACGCCGTCTCATCGAGTCGAACCTGCGGCTCGTCGTCTCCGTCGCCAAGCGCTACGTCGGCCGCGGACTGACCATGCTCGACCTGGTCCAGGAGGGGAACCTCGGCCTGATCCGCGCCGTCGAGAAGTTCGACTACGCCCGCGGCTACAAGTTCTCCACCTACGCCACCTGGTGGATCCGCCAGGCCATGTCCCGCGCCCTCGCCGACCAGGCCCGCACCATCCGGGTCCCCGTCCACGTCGTCGAACTGATCAACCGCGTCGTGCGCGTCCAGCGCCGCATGCTCCAGGAGCGGGGGTACGAACCCACCGCCGAAGAGGTCGCCGTCCACCTGGAGCTGACCCCCGAGCGGGTGCTGGAGGTGCTGCGCCTCGCGCAGGAGCCGGTCTCGCTGCACGCACCCGTGGGCGAGGAGGACGATGTCGCGCTCGGCGACCTCATCGAGGACGGGGACGCCGCCTCGCCGGTCGAATCGGCCGCGTTCTTCCTGCTCCGCGAGCACCTGGAAGCGGTGCTCTCGACCCTGGGGGAGCGGGAGCGCAAGGTCGTCCAGCTCCGCTACGGGCTCGCCGACGGGCGCCCGCGCACCCTGGAGGAGATCGGGCGGATCTTCGGGGTGACCCGGGAGCGGATCCGCCAGATCGAGTCCAAGACCCTCAACAAGCTCCGCGACCACGCCTTCGCGGACCAGCTGCGCGGATACCTGGACTGAGTACGGGAGTACGGGAGTACGGGAAAGGGGCGCCCCGAAAGGCGCCCCTCCCGATGCCCGGCCGCACGGCCGGACCGGCCTAGTCGACCTCGGCCACCGCCTGTGCGAACTGCGCCGCGTACAGCCGCGCGTACGCGCCGCCCGAGAGCAGCAGCTCCTCGTGCGTGCCCTGTTCCACGATCGAGCCGCTCTCCATCACCAGGATCAGGTCCGCGTCGCGGATCGTGGAGAGCCGGTGCGCGATCACGAAGGACGTACGGCCGTGCGCGAGGCGCGCCATCGCCTTCTGGATCAGTACCTCGGTACGGGTGTCCACCGAGCTCGTCGCCTCGTCGAGCACCAGGATCACCGGGTCGGACAGGAACGCCCGCGCGATGGTGATCAGCTGCTTCTCGCCCGCGCTGACGCCGGCGCCCTCGTCGTCGAGCACCGTGTCGTAGCCCTCGGGCAGGGTGCGGATGAACCGGTCGGCGTGGGCCGCCCGCGCGGCTTCCTCGACCTCGGCGCGGGTGACCTCGCGGGTGGCTCCGTAGGCGATGTTCTCCGCGATGGTGCCGCCGAACAGCCAGGTGTCCTGGAGCACCATGCCGATGCCGCTGCGCAGTTCCTCGCGGGTCATCTTCGCGATGTCCACCCCGTCGAGGGCGATCTCCCCGCCGGTGACCTCGTAGAACCGCATCAGCAGGTTGACCAGCGTGGTCTTGCCGGCGCCGGTGGGGCCGACGATGGCGACCGTCTGTCCGGGGTCGACGCTCAGCGAGAGGTTCTCGATCAGCGGCTTGTCGGGCTCGTAGCGGAAGGCGACCTTGTCGAAGGAGACCTGGCCGCGCAGGTTCTCCGGACGCTCCGGAACCTGCGCGTCCGCTTCCTGCTCCGGCGCGTCCAGCAGCTCGTAGACCCGCTCCGCGGAGGCGACGCCGGACTGCACCAGGTTCGCCATGGAGGCCACCTGCGTGAGCGGCATCGAGAACTGCCGCGAGTACTGGATGAAGGCCTGCACGTCACCGATCGACAGGGTGCCCGAGGCCACCCGCAGACCGCCGACGACCGCGACGAGCACGTAGTTGATGTTCGAGATGAACAGCATCACCGGCTGCATGATCCCGCTGACCAGCTGCGCCTTGAAGGAGGCCCGGTACAGCGCCTCGTTCTGCTCGGCGAACAGGGCCGCGGACTCCTTCTGCCGGCCGAAGACCTTGACCAGGGTGTGGCCCGAGTACATCTCCTCGACGTGCGCGTTCAGGGCGCCGGTGGACTTCCACTGCGCGACGAACTGCGGCTGCGACTTCTTGCCGATCTTCGCGGCGACGTACGCGGACACCGGGATGGTCACCAGGGCGACCAGCGCCAGCAGCGGCGAGATCCAGAACATCATCGCCAGCACGCCGACGATCGTCAGGAGCGAGTTGAGCAGCTGACCCATCGTCTGCTGGATCGTCTGCCCGATGTTGTCGATGTCGTTCGTGGCCCGGCTGAGCACCTCGCCGCGCTTCTGCTGGTCGAAGTACGACAGCGGCAGCCGCGACAGCTTCGCCTGGAGCTCCTCGCGCATCCGGTAAACGGTGCCGTTCATGATGTGGTTCGACAGCCGGGTGGCCACCAGCATCAGCAGACCGGCGACCGTGAAGACGGCCAGCGCCCACAGCGCCACCGATCCGACCGCGCCGAAGTCGATGCCCTTGCCCGGGGTGAAAGCGGTGCCGGACAGCATGTCCGCCATCCCGCCCTCGCCCCTGGCGCGCAGGGCGTCCAGCGCCTGCTGCTTGGTGAGGCCCTTGTCGAAGTTCCGGCCGACGATCCCCGCGAAGACGAGGTCGGTGGCCTCACCGAGGATCTTCGGACCGGTGACCGACGCGGCGACGCTGCCGACGACCGCGATGATCATGCCCCACAGCTTGACCCGGTCGCGTGCCAGCGCGCTCAGCAGCCGCTTGCCCGAGCCCTTGAAGTCCATGGACCGCGTCGTCGGCGGTCCCATCATCATCCGTCCTCCGGGCCCGCTCACGCCGCCTCCGCTTCCGTCAGCTGGGAGAGCACGATCTCCCGGTAGGTCTCATTGCCGGCCATCAGCTCGTGGTGGCGCCCCTCGCCCACCACCTGCCCCTCGTCGAGGACGATGATCCGGTCCGCGTCGCGGATGGTGGAGACCCGCTGGGCGACGATGACCACGGTCGCCTCCTCGGTCTCGCGGGCGAGCGCGGAGCGCAGCGCCGCGTCCGTGGCGTAGTCCAGGGCGGAGAAGGAGTCGTCGAACAGGTAGATCTCCGGGCGCTGTACGAGCGTGCGCGCGATCGCGATCCGCTGGCGCTGGCCGCCGGAGACGTTGGTCCCGCCCTGGGTGATCGGCGCGTCGAGCCCGCCCTCCAGCTCGGAGACGAAGCCCTTGGCCTGCGCGACCTCCAGCGCGTGCCACAGCTCCTCGTCGGTGGCGTCGGGACGCCCGTAGCGCAGGTTGCTGGCGACCGTCCCGGAGAAGAGGTACGGCTTCTGCGGCACCATGCCGACCGTCCGGGCGAGCAGGTCCGGGTCGAGGCGCCGTACGTCCTCGCCGTCGACCAGCACGTCGCCGCCGGTGGCGTCGAAGAGCCGGGGGATCAGCCCCAGCAGCGTCGACTTGCCGCTGCCGGTCGAGCCGATCACCGCGGTGGTCTCGCCGGGGCGGGCCACGAGGTCGACCCCGCGCAGCACGGGGACCTCGGCGCCGGGGTAGCGGAAGTCGGCGCCGCGCAGTTCGAGGCGGCCGCTGCTGCGCAGCTCGCGGACCGGGTCGGTGGGCGGGACCACGCTGGAGTCGGTGTCCAGGACCTCCTGGACGCGCTCGGCGCAGACCTCGGCGCGCGGCACCATCATGAACATGAAGGTGGCCATCATCACGGACATGACGATCTGCATCAGGTAGGCGAGGAAGGCCGTCAGCTGGCCGATCTCCATGCCGCCGCTGTCGATGCGCATGGCGCCGAACCAGATGACGGCGACGCTGGAGATGTTCACGACCACGATCACGGTCGGGAACATCAGCGCGAGCAGCTTGCCGGCCGCCAGCGAGACGCCGGTCAGGTCGGCGTTGGCCTCGCGGAAGCGGTCCTTCTCGTAGTCGTCGCGGATGAAGGCGCGGATCACCCGGTTGCCGGTGATCTGTTCGCGCAGGACCCGGTTGACCGTGTCCAGCCGTGTCTGCATCTTGCGGAACAGCGGGCGGGTCTTCAGCACGATCGCGCCGACCGACAGGCCGAGGATCGGGACGACGGCGAGCAGTACGCCCGAGAGCTTCACGTCCAGCGAGAGCGCCATGAAGATGCCACCGACGCACATGATCGGCGCGGAGACCATCAGGGTGAAGGTCATCAGTACGAGCATCTGGATCTGCTGCACGTCGTTCGTCGTACGGGTGATCAGCGACGGGGCGCCGAAGTGGCCGAGCTCACGTGCGGAGAAGCTCTGCACGCGGTCGAAGACGCCGGCCCGCAGGTCCCGGCCGAAGGCCGCGGCGGTACGGGCGCCGTAGTAGACGGCGCCGACGTTGCAGATGAGCTGGACCAGCGAGACGCCGAGCATCAGTGCGCCGAAACGCAGGATGTAGCCGGTGTCGCCGCTGACGACACCGTTGTCAATGATGTCGGCGTTCAGCGTGGGCAGGTAGAGGCTCGCGCTGGTCTGCAGCAGTTGCAGCAGGACCAGCACGGCGATCGGTTTCCGGTACGGCCCCAGGTGGGTCCGCAGAAGTCGTATGAGCACGCGCAGGCTCCGGTCGGCATGATCGAGGGGGTTCACTCCATCTTCTGCCAACGGGAGGCCGGAACCCACCGGTTTTCGTAAAGCCCGGTCAAAAGGAGTAGGCCGGGCGCGGGAGGGCGTAGGCCGGGCTCAGGCCGGGTTCCGGAAGGCCCCCGGGTGGATCTGGTCCCGGGTCGCGATGTACTGCTGGCGGGCGCCCTGCCAGGCCGGGTACTCCTCGTCCGGCTCGAACAGCTGCGCCGCGGGCGCCGGCCACACCGGCGGGGTGTTCGGGGCCGCCGTGCCCTGCGCCACACCGAGCGCCCACGCCGCCTGCCGGGCCGCGCCCAGGGCCGCGTAGTCCGCCGGCGCCGGTACGAGGACCTGCGTGCCGAACAGTCCCGGCGCGAAGGCCTGCACGGCCGGCAGTTCCGCGGCCGCTCCGAGCAGGAACACCCGGCGGATCTCCACCCCGCGGCTGCGCAGCACGTCGAGCGCGTCCACCAGCCCGCACAGCATGCCCTCGAACGCGGCCCGCGCGAGGTGCTCCGGCTTCATGGAGTCCCGGCGCAGCCCCGACAGGGTTCCGGCGGTGTGCGGCAGGTTCGGCGTCCGCTCACCCTCCAGGTACGGCAGGAGTACGAGTCCGTGCGCGCCCGGGGTCGACTTCAGCGCGAGCTCGCTCAGCCCCTCCAGATCGGTGCCCAGCAGTTCGGCGGTGCCGCGCAGGGCCCGTACGGCGTTCAGGGTGTTCACCACCGGCAGGTGCAGCCCGGTGGCGTCGGCGAGGGAGGTGATCAGCCCGCCCGGCTCCGGCAGCGCCTCGCGGTGCACCGCCATCACCGATCCGGACGCGCCCAGCGAGACCACGGCGTCGCCGGGCCCCATGCCCAGCCCGAGCGCGGCCGCCATGGTCTCCCCGGTACCGGCGGAGATCAGCAGCCCCTCGGGCGTGGTCCCGGCGGCTTCGGCCGGACCGAGCACCTCGGGCAGCAGCGCCCGGTGCCCCAGCGCCAGCTCGACCAGGTCGGGGCGGTAGGCGCCGGCGGCCGCCGACCAGTACCCGGTGCCGGAGGCGCCGCCCCGGTCGGTGGTCCGCCGGGCCGGGCGGCCCAGCAGCTGCCACACCAGCCAGTCGTGCGGGGACATCAGGACGGCCACCCGCCGGGCCGCCTCCGGCTCGGTACGGGCCAGCCAGGCGAGCTTCGCCACGGGCTGCGCCGCATGGGGGACGGAACCGACGGCCTCGGCCCAGGCCTGCCGCCCGCCGAAGGACTCGATCAGCTCGGCGGCTGCGGCCTGGCCGCGCTTGTCGTTGCCGATCAGGGCCGGACGGACGAGGCCGCCCTGCGCGTCCAGCGGCAGCAGCCCGTGCTGCTGCGCGGAGACCCCGATGGCCTGCACCCCTTCGAGGAGCCCGCCGCCGGCGGCCTCGCCGAGCGAGAGCAGCCAGGCCTGCGGATCGGTCTCGT
The DNA here is from genome assembly GCF_042722885.1 of Streptomyces sp. NPDC058401. Lineage (NCBI taxonomy): Bacteria > Bacillati > Actinomycetota > Actinomycetes > Kitasatosporales > Streptomycetaceae > Streptomyces > Streptomyces sp. NPDC058401. The sequence goes on along the minus strand of NZ_JBHXKA010000063.1, from coordinate 22,049 downwards.
GCGGCACGGCCTCGCCGGTGGGCTGCGGATGAGGGGCGTACCCCTGGCGCAGCACGGCGCCCGTCTCGGTGTCACAGACGACGATGCGTGTGAACGTGGAAGAGCTGTCCAGCCCGGCGACTATCCCCATGCGGTGAATTCTGCCGCACGCGGGAGTGGTCTCGACCGCCCCGGCGTCCGCGGAACGGGCCCCGTCCCTTATGCGGAGCCCCGATGGAGTCCCGCTGGAGCTCGGTGCACGCGGCCGGGCGGGACCCGGTGAGGGGCCCTCGGGCGAGGGCCCCCGCTCCGGATGGGGCCGGTCAGGTGTTGCTGGTGCCCCAGTCGTCCTCGGCCGCGCCGTTGCCGCCGACCCGTGCCCGCAGGCCCCGTACGCGTCCGGCGAGGGCGTCCGGCACCGCGTCGCCCACCTTGTCGCTCACCGCGGCGAAGGCCTTGCCGGCGAACTCCCGGCCGCTCTGACCAGCGCTCTCGGCGGCGTTGCGGACCGCGGGGTTCTGCGCGAACTCGCGCGCGGACTTCTTCAACTGTTCATACCGCTCGCGTCCGGCCCTGGTTCCGAGCACGTACCCGAGGGCCAGCCCGACCGCGAACGTGACCTTGTACCGCATGCCTGTCACCCTTCGTCGTGTGGTGCCCGGCCCGCTGGCGATACCGATTGGCGGAGCACCCCCCTGCTTGCGCTAATCTATGACTCGCAACGGGCGCTCGCCCCCTGGCCAAGGCCGGAGGTGGGCTGTTCGGTGCAACGCAGCAATCCCCTGTAGCTCAATTGGCAGAGCAGCCGACTGTTAATCGGCAGGTTACTGGTTCGAGTCCAGTCGGGGGAGCGCGGTCCCCTGTAGCTCAATTGGCAGAGCAGCCGACTGTTAATCGGCAGGTTACTGGTTCGAGTCCAGTCGGGGGAGCAAGAAGGAACGAGGACCCCAGGTGGGTCCTTTTTCCTTTTTCTGCCCTCCGCACGCAACCGGGCAGCCCCCGATGCGGTCTCTCTGGGCAGGCGAAGCCGATCATGCGAGGCATCCGAGGCAGGAGATCGTATGAGCGGCTATGCTGCGGCAGACGGCGCGCACACATGTACGCGCCACGCCGTGAAGGGGCGGTAGCTCAGCCGGTTAGAGCAGCGGACTCATAATCCGTCGGCCGTGGGTTCGAGTCCCACCCGCCCCACCACGGCAGGTTAGAAGAAACCTTCTGACCTGCGAGAGCGCCTTTTTTGCGGCCGTGGGATTCCCGCCGCAGTGTGGTGAATGTGAGGCGAAGGCTGCCTCGTGAGGGCCGTGGAAGCCTCTGAACCGGGGTTTCGTCAGCCCATCGGTGGGACGGATGGTGGTGTTGGGCCCACGTCCCCCCTCCCCCCCCCGGAGCTCTTTCCGGCCAAGACATCAGGTACGGGTGTGCCGTCGCGTGCCGTTGAACATGACGCGGAGCATGAGGACGAGGCTGAGGACGAGCAGGTTGTGGCCGAGGACCTCGTAGAGGCGGAGGGTCTCGGAGACGGCGGGGCGGGGCCGCCGGTGCTGGAGAGCAGGAGCGCGGCCATGATGCCCGTGGTGGCGGCCAGGACGGTGGTCAGGGCTCGTTGGAGGAGCCGTCCGACCGCGTGTTCGTCGTCCTTGTGGGAGAAGAGCCGGACGTTGAGGGTGAGCTTTCCCCTTTCGATGTCGGCCGTGACGCGTTCCGCCCGGCGGGGGATGCGTCGTAGGACGGGTGTTCAGGGCGGTCAGCTCGTTCGCTCATCTCTTCGGTGGCGGAGGCGCGGGACTCGTTCACGATGTTGAAGCCGGGGGCGAGGTGGCGTGCCATGAAGTGTCCGAGGGAGCGTTCGAGTGCCTCGCGCCGTCGATGGTGTCGGAGCGGTCCATGACGTCGAGGAAAGCGTCGCCCTGGGCTACAACCACGTGGCCCCGACCCTCAGCTCGATGACCCTGCTCCACACCGTCGCCGTCACCGGGCCGCCCCGACGGGCCCTGGTCACCGGGGCCGTCGTCATCGCCGGGGCCGTCGGCGCGAACTGGATCTCCGATGCCGGCGGCGCCCCGGCCACCCTGCGGATCTCCGGCTGGATCGCGGCCGTGGTCATGGCCGGCGTCTACGTCCGTGCCTACCGCCAGCGCGCCGAACGGGCCGAGCGGACACAGGAGGAGGTGGCCGCCCGCCGGGTCGCCGAGGAACGCCTGCGCATCGCCCGCGACCTGCACGACCTCCTCGCACACTCCATCACCCTGATCGGCGTCCAGACCTCCGTCGCCTCACACGTCCTGAACGTCGCCCCCGACCAGCTCGACCGCGCCGCCATCGCCGAAGCCCTCGACAACATCGCCGACACCTGCCGCACCGCACGCGCCGAGGTCCGCACCACCCTCGAAGTGCTCCGCCACGGCGAGAGCGCCGAGCGCGAAGAGCCGCTGGCGGACCTCGCCGCCCAGCCCGCGCTCGCCCGGCAGGCCGAACGCCCGCCTGATCCAGCGGACGGAGGGCGCCGTCATCCGCCCCGCCGTCGGTGCGGCCTTCTACCGCATCGCGCAGGAGACCCTGACCAACACCGCCCGGCACGGCGGACCCGAAGCCCGCGCCGAGATCACCCTCACCGCCCGGGACGGAAGCCTGCACCTGACCCTCACCGACAACGGCCGCCCCTCCACGGGTACCAGCGGCTCCCGCTTCGGCCTCGTCGGCATGGAGGAACGCGCCCGCAGCGTCGGCGATCCTGGCCGACGACCAGCACCTGGTCGGAAGCGCCTTCGCCATGCTCGTCACATCGGCCTCCGACATGGAGGTGGTCGCCGAGGCCGGCACCGGACAGGAAGCCGTGGAAGCGGCCCGGACCGTACCCGCCGACCTGATCGTCATGGACATCCGGATGCCGGAGACCCGGCTCATCGCCCAGGTCCTCAAGGCCCCGCCCACCCCGCCGGCCGGGCCCGGAACCGACGAGCTGTCCGGGCGCGAGCGAGAAGTCCTCACGCTCGTCGGCCGGGGAACGAACAACACCGAGATCGGTGAGGCGCTCGACCTCAGCCCCCTCACGGCGAAGAAGCACGTCTCGCGCGTCATGGCCAAACTCCACGCCCGAGACCGGCCTCAACTCGTCATCGCCGCCTACGAATCCGGCCTCGTGACTGCCCGGACCGACCCTCCCCGGAAGTCCCGAACCTGACCGCCTGACCGCCTGACCGCCTGACCGCCCTGCCGAACCGACACCACGCGAGCGGAAGGGCGCACGGGCGGAAACCGGCTCGGCTCGATCGTCCGCGTCACCGGCTCCGGCTTCGATCGTGCAGGAGCGACCTGATCTCTTCGTTCTGGCCCCTCGGCCATCGTTCGTGTGTCACGGTGGTGCAGTACTGCATTGGCTCTTGGGGTCCGGCCCGACGAACTGGACCAGACATTGGGGATGCCCCAGTCGCCCTTAGCCGATTACCTCTAGGGAGATGGCCCAGTCGCGCTGGCCCCGCGCCCTCTGAGTTCTGGTCGTCGGCAGAGCCTCAGCTGACCACACGTGTTTCGTGGTGGTCGAGCTGAGCGCTGCCACATGCCTGGTTCGATCACCACCTTTCAAGGAAGGTTGTTCGAACCGATGGATGCGGCCGTCATCTGGGTACTGGGTAGCGCAGGCGTTGTGAGCATCGCGCTCTTTGCCTCGAAGGGGTTGTTGGATCAGTTCTCGGACCTGCTCCGTTCTTGGCGCCGGATGCGTGATGCATGGCGGGGTCCGGATGGTGGGTCAACCCCGGACGGATCTGTCGAGGTGGGCGCTGTTGAAGCCGAGAACCTCACGAATGATCGGGCAGGGAAGCGATCAGGCCGCTCTTCGTAGGGCGGGCACGACAGTTGAGGCGGCGTCACCCCGGCAGCCTGCCGGCGGTGACGCCGGTCTCGGCTCGCTCGGGCGCGGACGGTCTCGGTAGTCGGCCGGGAACCCGGTGGGCCGGTGGTCAGTCCGGGCCGTTGTCGTCGAGTAGGCCCGACTGGTTGATCAGGAAGCCTGCCTGGAGTCTTGTCTTCGCGTTGAGGACGCGCATGACCTCCGAGATGCGGCGCTGGCACGTCCGTACCGAGATGCCCAGCTTCCGGGCTATGTGCTCGTCCGCCATTCCGTTGGCCAGCATCCGCAGAAGGCTCCGGTTGAGGCTGTCGGACAGGAGTTGCAGCTGTTCTCGGGACCGGCCCGCGTAGAGGGGTTCGGCGACTGCCCAGACCCGTTCGAAGCTGTCCAGGATGAAGGCCACCATGTGCTCTTCGCGGACCACCAGTGCGCCGCTGGGGGAGCCGGCGGCCAGGGAGATGACCGCGATGCGGCGGTCGTAGACGATGGCTCGGGGGAACGCGACGGAGCTGGTGCGGATTTCCGCACCGGCTGCCATGTTCTGCTCCGCGTACGCGTAGGTCTCCTGGTCGTAGCGGGACGTGTGGTGGTAGATCGTCCGCATGTGGACACCTCGTGACAGAACGTCGGCGTCCAGCTTCCGGGCGGCGACGAGCTCGGCCGGACGCCTTCGGCCGCCGGGCTGCGAGGTGACCAGTTCCTCGGTGCAGTCCGCCGCGAACTTCTGAAGTGTCCTGCGCACCGCGCTGAGATCGGAAAGGACCTCGACAGGTTCGAGGCGCTGGGTGTGACTTTCCATGCTGCGCAGGTACAGCGGCGTGAAGGCCTGCAACTCGGCGCGGATACGGTCGACTTGGCGCTGCTGGTCCATGAGGATCTGCTCCATGGCCCCGGTCAGCTGCGTGGCGGCGGAGTCCGGGTTAATCGGCATCAGCTCAGGACCGCCGTTTGGATCGGCCTGGAGCAGGTTGAGCGCCAGTAGTGCGGAGACCCCTTCATTCGCCTCCGCTTCGCTGACGCCCAGCTCGGACACCAGGCGGTCGGGGCTCATCCGAAGACGCTGCAGGGCGTGTTCGTAGATCCGTATGGCAACGCTCCGCGAAGCACCACTTATCTCCCACTCCGTCACGCTTCACACCCCTCATAGATACGTCAGGCAGGAACATGATCCCATCCTGACCTGCACGATCGTCCGGCGGTGCTGCATGATGAATCGAGCGGCATACGGGGTCTCGCTAGATAGCGATATAAGACCAAGCTGTCGGCTATCGAGGGGGAGATATGGATATGCGGAAATCAGCGGTTGGCCTTTTTTTTGGCTTCCTGGTAACAATTTCTACGTCGGTTCTGTGTGTCGGCAATTCGACAGCGAGTGAATCCGATGGTTCGGCCCACATTTCCTACGTTGCTGCCGGACCGGCGGGGGACCAAGGGTGGGGGTGAGCAGTCCTGGCCCGTAGGGCAGGTGGACGCTCCGATGGTGATTTGAAAGGCAAGCTCTCAATGTCAGTACAGACACTGGGATATCGGGAAGTGATAAAACTTCCTGGAATTCTTCACATGTTGGCGTCGGCCAGCCTCGCGCGTCTCGCAGGCCGAATATTCGTCTTCGCCATCATCCTTTTCACGCTCGACCGGTTCCAATCCGCTGAGATCGCAGGCTGGGCGGCATTCGCCTCAGTAGCCCCCGGACTGCTGATCAGCCCGGTCGCCGGCGCTCTGCTCGACCGAGTGGGAGCGGCCCGCTCCATCGCCCTGGACATCTCGCTCAGCGCCGCCACTCTCGGCGTCCTGGTGGCGACCTCCTTGATGGATGCGCTGAGCGTTCCGCTGCTCCTCGCCCTCATGGTCGTCTTCTCGTCCACGAACCCGCTCAGCGCGGCGGGCATTCGCGTGCTCCTGCCCCGGCTGGCCCCGGAACACGCGCTGGACCGGATCAACGCCATCGACATGAGCAGCTACTCCTGCATCGATGTGCTGGGACCGCTCCTGGGGGGTTTGCTCTACGCGGCCGTCGGCGGCGAGAACACCCTGCTGGTGGTAGCGGTGCTGTACGCGGGGGCCGTGGTGTCGATGTTGCCGATCGTGCGCCGGACGGCGAGCGACCCCGCACCGGCCGGCTCGGCGCAGACCGGACTGCTCCAGGCCTCCCTCGCGGGTCTGCTGTACGTGGTCAAGCACCGCACCCTGCGCGGACTGGCCATGTCGTACTCGCTCTACCAGGTGAGCTGGGGAGTCCTCGCGGTGGCGGTACCCGTCTTCGTCCGGGAACGGACGGCGGATCTCGCCCATGCCGACTCGATGAACGGGCTGCTCTGGTCCGTCGCGGGAGTGGCCGGCGCGTGCGGCGCGCTGCTGATCGGCCACCTGCGCACGGACGACCGGGAGCGGCGCTTCATCATCCTCGGGACGCTGGCGACTGCCATCGCGATCTTCCCGATCAGTGTTTCCGGCGGGCTCATCGGCCTCGGGGTCGGCATGGCTCTGGTCGGTCTGCTGGAGGGCGGTGTCAATGTCGGCGTGCTCTCGCTGCGCCACCGCCGCACCGATCCCGAGCAGCTCGGACGGGTCCTCGCGGTCTCGATCAGCCTCAACATGTCGGGACTCCCCGTGGGGTCGGCCATCGCCGGCATGCTCGTCGGTTCATCCGTCAACTCGGCGTTCCTCGTCGGTGGCGTGGCCGCGCTGCTCGCCGCCGTGAGTGCGCGCTTCCTCATACCCGAGGGATCGAAATCATGACCGGCTCCGTCCTGGCGTTCGAGGAAGAGGGGCGTGGGCAGCGGCTGGTCTGCATGCCCGGTGGCCCCGGCTTTCCTCCCGCATACATGAACGGGCTGCGCGAGATGTCGGGCAGCCGGACGTTCACCCTGCTCCACCCCCGGGGCACCGGGCACTCGGAGGCCCCCGCGGACCGGGACGCCTACCGCATGGAGGACTACGTCGCCGACATCGAGCTGACGCGTAGTCGACTCGGTGTCGAGCGGCTGGACCTGCTCGGGCACTCGCACGGCGGCGTGGTCGCCGCGCACTACGCGGCCGCCCATCCCGACCGGGTGAACGCGCTGATCCTGCTCAACACCCCGGCCTACGGAGGTCCCCGGGCCGAGGAGCGGGCCGCCGAGTTCTTCGCGTCCCGTGCGGGCGATCCGAGCGTCGCGGAGGCTCTGGCCGCGCTGCACAAGCCGGACGACGACGCCTTCTCCTCTCCCAGGGAGCTGGGGCTGCGGATCGCCGAGATCCTCCCGCTCTGGCTGGCCCGGCCCGCTGAGGCCGGCCCCGACTGGGCGGCGCTGAGCGACGGGCTGACCGTCAATCCCGACTCCCTGCTCTTCTTCAACGAAGAGGTCTTTCCCTCCCTGGACCTCGCCCGGATCGCCGGGTCGATCGCGTGCCCGACGCTCGTCCTCACGGGAGACCTCGACCCGTACGCAGGACCCGAGCATGCGAACGAACTCGCGGCGCTGATCCCGCACGTCCGGGTGCAGGTGCTCCCCGGGGTGGGTCACATGTCCCAGGTGGACGCGCCCCGGCCGGTGCACCGCGCCGTACTGAACTTCCTCGACACCCTTGATGACACACCCGAAAGGACCCAGTCGTGAGCACAGAGGCTGAGTGGCAGGAGCAGGACTCCGGCGACTTCATCACCTACGGCGAGTACTTCGTCCCCGAGCGGCAGACCCAGATGGACGTGGTCGCCTCGGTCGTCCGAGCACCGGAGGGGCCCGCCGAGATCCTCGATCTCTGCTGTGGTCAGGGGCGCCTGAGCGGCACGCTGCTGAAGTCCTTCCCCTCGGTCACGGTGACCGGTCTCGACATCAGCCCGGCGATGCTCTCCACGGCCGCGGGGGAGCTGTCCCAGTACGGTGAGCGCTTCCGCACCGAGCAGTTCGACCTGCCCGCAGCCGACTGGCGCAAGCGGGACGTGGCCCCGTACACGGTGGTGTCCTCGCTCGCCATCCACCACCTGGACGGGCCGGGCAAGCAGGCGCTCTTCGACGACGTGTACGCGATGCTCCGTCCGGGCGGCGCCTTCGTCGTGATCGACCTGGTCGAGCCGGCGGGCGAGCTCGGTCTCGAACTGGCCCGCCGGATGTGGGACGAGGCCGTCGAGGAGCAGGTGGTCCGGGCCACCGGCGACACGGAGATCCACCGCAAGTTCCGCGAACTGGAGTGGAACGGCTACGAGTTCCCCGACCCGCTGGACCAGCCGTCCTCCCTGGTCGATCAGCTGGACTGGATGCGTGCGGCCGGATTCGCCCAGGTCGACGTGTACTGGCTGAAGGCCGGTCACGCCATCTTCGGCGGCGTCAAGAGCGAGCAGTGAGGAGCAACCGATGAGTCGTGACTATCCCCTCGTCATCTTCGCCAACCTGGTCAACGAGCTGATGGTGACGGTCCCCGTCGTCCGCCACTCCGGCGCACTGGTGGCCGTGTCCCCCCGCAAGGTGTGGCTGAGCCGGCCGGGCGACGTCGTGGTCACCCCGGCGACCGCTCCCGAGCCGCTGTGGGAGTACGCCTGCGAACTGCTCGGCTTCGAGCGCTCCGAGATCACCTCGGTGGTGGCCCTCACCGATGATCTGGTGCCGCTGGCCCAGGCCGTCCGTCGCAACGGCCTCGTCGAGCAGCTGAAGACGCTCGCCGCGGAGCGCCCGGGCATCCGCCTGCTGCCCTTCGCCCAGGACCGGCCGACGGCCGATCTCGCCGCCGAGCTGGGTCTCCCGGTCGACGGCTACGAGGACGGTGTGCAGCCCGAGGAGGCGCTGGCCGCCGCCTATCGGATCAACACCAAGCCGGGGTTCAGGGAGCTGGCGGCAGAGCTCGGCATCCGTACGGCCGAAGGCCTGTCGTGCACCACCCCGGAGGAGCTCCTGGAGTCGGTCAGGAGCATCCTCACCCGCAAGGGCGGAGCGGTGGTCAAGCCCGCGCGCGGCTCCAACGGGTACGGCGTCCTGTTCCTCGGCTCCGAAGACCTCCCCGTGCTCCAGCAGCGGCTCGCCGAGTACCTGCCCACCGTGAGTGAGCAGCCGGCCGGCTGGATCGTCGAGGAGAAGCTCTCCTTCGCACGTGTGGTGACCGTCGAGATGGCCACCGACGAGGCCGGGCCGCACGTGCTGCACGTCGGTGAGATGCGCACCCCCAACGGGAGCTTCAGCGGGCAGATCACGCCGCTGCAGGAGGAATCGCCCGCGGTCGACGAGCTGGTGGCCAACGGGCTGACGCTCGGGAGCCACCTGCACGCGGCCGGATACCGCGGCGCCTTCGACATCGACGGGGGCATCACCGCGGACGGTGTGCTGTACACGACCGAGAGCAACGTCCGGCGCACCGGTTCCACCTACCTGGACCTCCTGGTCCAGCGTCTGCTGGGGACCGAGCGGGCGGCGCGGGCCGTCTGGATGGCCGACTCGCGCCCGGGAGGCATCGAGCCGGACTTCAAGACCGGCCTCGAGCTGGTCCGGGAGGCAGGTCTTGCCTTCGAACGCGGCGGTGACAGCGGTGTGGTCCTGACCGCGGACACCCTCGCGTACGACGGGAAGTGGCGGTACCTGGTCATCGCGCAGACGTACGAGCAGGCGGAGGACATCGAGTCCCGGCTCTCGGCCACGCTCCAGCTCCGGTGACCCCGTGCTGACCAGTGGTATCGACATCCATGCAAGCTCCACGCACAACGTGGGCCTGTTCGCCACCGAGCCCATACCCGCCGGCACCGCCGTCTGGCTGCCGTGTCCCAAGTGCTCCACCTGGTCGGGTGCGGAGCTCGCCGCGATCCCGTCCGAGCGGTACGGACCGCTCGACAAGTACGGCCACATGCTGGTGGACGGTGCGATGCTCCTGCCGTGTCTGGGGGCATTCCTGATGAACCACTCGTGCGAGGCGAACGTCCTGGACCTCGGACTCGACTTCGGTGTCGCCGTCAAGGACATAGCGGTGGGCGAAGAAGTGACCTGTGACTACGCCACCTTCACCGAGGACCCGGGCTGGCGCATGCAGTGCCACTGCCCGAGCACCGCGTGCCGGGGCGAGATCACCACCGAGCAGGGACACGACCCGGGTGTGCGGGAGACCTGGCGGACCCGGATCGAGCCCGTCCTGCCCTTGATGGCCTTGGTTCCCCAGCCCCTGCACGACGTGCTCGACGAGGTCAGCGTCCCCTACGCGCGCATTCTGCGCGGGGCGAGTGGGCTTGACGAGGTGGCCACCGGCGCGAACGTCTGCGCGCCGTCGTTCCGCGCCCTCTGACCCACCGGACGTCCTCCAACTGCCTCGGCGTCGGCTGCTGTGCAGGCCCCCCGAAACACGGCCGCCGCCGAGGTGCCCGGAACTCCGTATCAAGAGGAACCCATGCCGACGAACCCCAAGCAGCCCTACACCTATGAGTACCGCGAACCCGTCGAACCGGATTGGCGCCGCTTCCCGGGCTGGCGCGACGTCACCGACGAGCAGTGGGCCTCGGCCCAGTGGCAGCGTGCGCACTGCGTGAAGAACGTCCGCCAGCTGCGGAACATCCTCGGCGGTCTGCTCGCCGACAGGTTCTACGAGGACCTCGAGCGCGATCAGCGCGAGTTCGCCACGATGTCCCTCCTGCTCACCCCGCAGATGTTGAACACCATGGCGCCGCACGCCGATACCGGCGCCGGAGCCGATCTCACGGACGCGTTCTACGAGGATCCGGTGCGGATCTACATGCTCCCCGTCCACTCCGACCGGCGCGTCGACTTCCCGTCCCACCCCTACGCCGAGCGGGACTCGCTCCACGAACGCGACATGTGGGCCACCGAGGGCCTGACGCACCGCTACCCGACCAAGGTGCTCGCGGAGCTCGTCTCCACCTGCCCCCAGTACTGCGGTCACTGCACCCGCATGGACCTCGTGGGAACGTCGACGCCGCAGGTGCAGAAGCTGCGTTTCGAGGCCAGGCCGGCGGACCGGCTCGAGGCGATGCTCGCGTACCTGCGCACGCACCCCACGGTCCGCGACGTGGTCGTCTCGGGGGGCGACGTGGCCAACGTGCCGTGGCCGCGCCTGGAGGCCTTCGTCGCTTCGCTCCTGGAGATCGAGTCGATCCGGGACGTGCGGCTGGCGAGCAAGGCCCTGATCGGCCTCCCCCAGTACTGGGCTTCGGACGAAGTCGTCTCAGGGATAGCCCGCCTGAGCACCACGGCCCGCAGCCGGGGCGTCCAACTCGCCCTGCACACGCATGCCAACGCGGCGCAGCAGATCACTCCGGCGGTGAGCCGGGCCACGGCGGCCCTGCTGGACGCCGGGTTGCGCGACGTACGCAACCAGGCGGTCCTGCTCCACGGGGTCAACGACACCCCGGAGCGCCTCCTGGACCTCTGCTTCGGCCTGCTCGACGGCGCCGGAATCATGCCCTACTACTTCTACATGTGCGACATGATCCCGTTCAGTGAGCACTGGCGGACCTCGGTCGCAGCGGCGCAGGAACTGCAGCACGCGATCATGGGCTACCTGCCCGGCTTCGCCACTCCCAGGATCGTCTGTGACGTGCCCTTCGTGGGCAAGAGGTGGGTTCACCAGATCGCGGAGTACGACCGGACCCGCGGCATCTCGTACTGGTCGAAGAACTACCTGACGGCGCTCGACGGCGACGACAAGTCGGCACTGGACCGCACGCACGAGTACTACGACCCGATCCACACGCTGCCTCCCGAGGGGCGGGAGTGGTGGAAGTCGCATCTTCCCGATTCGCACGCCGGGATCCCCATCCTGCCCATGGCCCGCTGAGCGCGCGCCCAGCCGCGCCCCGCCGCGCCCCGCCGCGCCCCGCCGCGCCCGGCCGTGCTCGGCCGCGCCGGGACGCCGTTGCGCCACCGCTCTCCCGTGAAGGACTTCGTCATGCAGAAGCTGATCGTCACCGCGACTCCGCCCACCCCCAACGGTGACCTGCACCTGGGGCACTTCTCCGGCCCCTACCTGGCGGCGGACGTGTTCGCCCGTCACCAGGCCCGCCGCGGCACCGAGGTCGCGCACCTCACCGGAATCGACGACCACCAGAGCTACACCGAATCCCGTGCCGTCCGCGAGGGCAAGACGGCCGAGGACGTCGCCGAACACTTCGGCAACCGCATCGAGCAGGCCTGGGCGGACGCCGGAGTGGCCTACGACTTCGTCGCCCGGCCGCGCCGCTCCCCGCACCACGTGGACTTCACGCGCAGCGTCTTCTCGGCCCTGTACGAGAACGGCACGATCGTCCGGCGCACGCGGCCGCTGCCGTACTGCGTACCGTGCGACCGCTGGGCGTACGAGGCCTACGTGGTCGGAACCTGCCCGCACTGCGGTGTCCGGGCCTGCGGCAACGCCTGCGAGGTCTGCGGGAAGCCGAACGACTGCGCGGACCTCGCCGACCCGGAGTGCACCATCTGCGGCGAGGCCTGCGAACTGCGGCCCTGCGAGCGGCTGTACATGCCGCTGGAGCCGTTCCGAGGCGAGCTGGCGGCCTACTGGGACACCGTCCTGATGGACGGACACCTCACCGCGCTCTGCCACCAGATGGCTGCGGAGGGTCTGCCGGAGATCGCCGTCTCGCACCCGGCGGACTGGGGGATCGAGGTCCCCACCGAAGGCTTCGAAGGCCATCGGATCTACGTCTGGTTCGAGATGGCGGCCGGCTACCTCGCGGCCACGTCGGAGTTCCTCGGGGCGCAGCGCCCGGACGTGTGGACCGAGGAGAGCCGGGTGGTGCAGTTCTTCGGCTTCGACAACGGCTACTTCCACGCGGTGCTCTTCCCCGCGATCATGCGGTCGTTCCGCGCGGACGCGAAGCTGCCCGAGGCGCTGATATCCAACGAGTTCTACCGGCTGGACGGCCTGAAGTTCTCGACGAGCCGACAGCACGCGATCTGGATGCTCGATGCGCTGCCGGACGTACCGGCCGACCACCTCCGGATCCACCTCTCCTGTGACCGGCCCGCCACTCACCAGACCAGCTTCACCTGGCGCGGCTTCGCCGACCGGCTGGGCGGCGACCTGCTTCCCCGCTGGTCCGACTGGCTGCGCCGGCTCACGGACGGCTCCGAGGCGGCCGCCGCGATCGAGCAGACCGTTCCGGCAGCCCCGTACGCGGCTGCGGACCGGCTGCTGGAACTGGCGGGCGAGACCCTCCGGCGGGTCGACCGGGCCTACGCGGCGGCCACCTTCGCGCCGCGCGATGCCGTCTGGTCACTGGACCTGCTGGTCGATGCGGCAGTCGAGTTCGGCCATGGCAACGCACACCTGCGCGACGTACCGGAGCTGCACGGACGCTTCGTGCGCGGGGTCGAAGCGCAGCTGGCGGTCGCGGCGGTGTTCGCCGCCGCCCTCTACCCGGTCGCTCCCGCGATGGCCCAGCAGCTCTGGTCCGCCCTGGGGCTGGCGGGGACGGTGGAGAGCGCCGACTGGGACGCGCTGCCCGGCCACCCGGCGGGTCCGCTCAAGGTGGGCAACCTGGTCGACGCCTGCTCCCTGTTCGTCTTCCGGGGAACCGCCGGTGGGAACTGACTTAGCGCCGGACCCCGCCGTGCCACTGAGGTCACGGCCCGCCGCCTGTGCCAGGCGCCCACCAGGAGAGACAGCACACCGTGCCCGCTGACAGTTCAGGGCTCGGACCACTGACGCGAACGATGAGAGGCACACCGATGGACCAGGTCGATTTGCTAGGTATCGGACTGGGTCCGGCCAACCTGAGCCTGGCGGCGCTCGCCGAGTCGGCCGGCTCACTGCGGACGAGCTTCTTGGAGTCGAAGCCGGAATTCCGCTGGCACAGCGGCATCATGCTGCCGAGCGCCCAACTCCAGGTCTCCTACCTCAAGGACCTGGTCACCCTGGTCGACCCCACCAGCAGGTTCTCCTTCCTGAACTACCTCGCGCACAACGGCCGCATCTTCCGCTCCCTGGTGGCCAACGGCACCAGCTGCTCGCGGCAGGAGTTCGAGGACTACTACCGGTGGGCCGCGGGCCAGCTGTCGAGCGTGCGCTGGAACTCCGAGGTCCGCGAGGTGTCCGTACGAGGGGACAGCTTCGAGGTCGCGACCGCCGACGGAACGGTGACGAGGACCCGCAACCTGGTCCTCGGCTCCGGACGCAAGCCGTCGGTCCCGAGCTTCGCCCAGCCCCTGGTCGGGCGGAGCATCCTGCACGGAAGCGACATCCTGCGGGCCAATCCGGAGACCAAGGGCAAGAAGGTCCTGGTGGTCGGCGCGGGCCAGAGCGGCGCCGAGATCGTCAACTACTTGCTGACCGACGGCGGTCTGCCGTCGTCGCTGACCTGGATATCGAGTCGCGTCGGGTTCCTTCCCATCGACGACTCGCCCTTCACCAACGAGTGGTTCGCGCCTCCGTACGTCGACTACTTCCAGGGTCTGACCGGGGACCGGCGCGCGGAGCTGCTGTCGCACCAGCGGCTCGCCAGCGACGGGATCTCCGAATCGCTGCTGCGGAGCATCTACCGCCGGCTCTACGACCTGGACCTGGCCCGGTCGGGGCTGCGCCACCAACTGCTCACCTCACGGCGCATGGTCGACCTCGCCCCGGACGGTGACCGGTACACCAGCACGCTGCACGACGCGGACGGCAACCGCCTGGAACGCTGCGACGCGGACGTGGTCATCTTCTGCACGGGATACAGCAGCGCGGCCCCCGCCTACCTGGAACCCCTGCGCCAGCGGCTCCTCAACAGACAGGGCGAGTTCGAGGTGCAGGGGGACTACTCGCTGTCCTGGGACGGTCCGCCCGGACTCCGCGTGTACGTCCAGAACGCGGCCGAGGCGACGCACGGCATCGCGGACCCCAATCTCAGCCTCGCTTCGTGGCGGAGCGCGAGGATCCTCAACTCCGTCCTGGGCGAGGACCTCTACCGCCTGGACAGGGTCACCTCGACGGTCACCTGGGAGTCCGTGCCCGACCGGGACCGGGACGGCGATCTGATCGCGCCCTGACCCCTCGTCCGTCCGCAAGAGATTTCCCATCACCTCTCACCAGAGTTCGGGGGCACCCATGTCAGTACCCAGAAGAGTGATATTCGAGTTGCCGGAGGTCATGCCCTCCGGGATGGTGGTCGAGGAAGTGGCGGCGCTGCCCGGACCGGGGCGGCCGGACTGGCCCTTCAAGGCCTCCCGCTTCCTCGTACCGCCGGGCGCCACCAGCGAGCCGGACCACCACGAGGTGGCCGAGCTGTGGATGGTCCGCGCAGGCACCGGCATCGTCCTCTCGGAGGACAAGAAGACCGAGATCGGCCCGGGGGACTCGGTGTTCTTCCCGCCCTGGACCCACCACCACGTGGTCAGTACGGGTGCCGGCCCACTGGAGGTCTTCAGCCTGTGGTGGCCGGAGGCACTGTCGTGAGTGCGGATCTGGTCGTCGTGGGCGCCGGGATCATCGGAGCGTTCGTCGCGCACGAAGCGAGCCTGCGACACCCGGACTGGGACATCCTCGTGCTCGAACGCGGTGCCGTCGGAGGCGGTACGACCGCATGGTCCGCCGGCGCGAGCTTTCCGATCGTTCCGACCACCGCCCACCGAGAGCTGGTACGGCAGAGCAAGGAACGCTTCGCCACCCTTGAGGACACCGCGGCCGGTGCGTTCCAGCGACCGGTGCCGATGATCTACCTCACCCACCGCGACCGGATCGCCTCCTTCCAGGCGAGGCTCGCCGTGCCGTTGCGCGGGCTCGACAAGGCCGAACGCGAGCGGTTGGACGAGCTGTTCCCGGACCTTCGGGTCGGGGCCGACGAGAGATTCGTGACGCACGACGGCGACGGGTCCGTCGTGCAGGCCCGCCCGATGGCCGAGGCCGTGCTGACGGCGGCCATGGCCCGGGGTTCCGTTCGAGTGCAGACCTGCCAGCGGGTCGGCGCCGTCTCCCGGCTGGCCGACGGCTACCAGGTGACCACCGACCACGCCGAGTGGCACGCCCGCAAGGCGGTCCTGGCCGTCGGTCCCTGGGACCTGCCCACCGTCGACGCCGCACCCGAATGGGGTCTCCTCGGAGGGGAGGGCGCACGGCGCAAGCGTGTCGCGGCGCTCCACAGCACCCTTCCCGTCCGGCGGGGGGATCCGCTCGTCTACTTCCTGGACGACGACCTCTTCGTGCTGCCCCTGGCGGACGGCGCCGCGCTCGTCAGCTTCCGCAGCGAGACCTGGGACCTGTCTCCCGGGCAGGTCGACGGCTCGGCGGACGAGGACGACCTGCGCGACGGTACGGCAGCGCTGGCGGCCCGGAGCGCGGTCGCCGCGGCTTCCGTCGTCGGGGGGCGGGCCTTCTGCGACCTCTACACCCACGACCGGCTTCCCCTGGTCCGCGTCTCGCCGGCGGCACCCGGGCTGGCGGCGGTCGTCGGAGGTTCCGGCTCCGGCGTCCGGCTGTCCCCGGGACTCGCGGCCCAGGCGCTGGACGCCATCACCACAACGGCCCGCCGGGCCGTTCCGACGGGTTGAGAAGCCATCCGTGAGGCACTCCCATGACTGTTGAAACGATCAAGAACTGGCGCGAGCTGAATCCCCTCGGCTGGTCCGGTCTCGTCACCGACGAGGACCTCTTCACCTCCCCGGAATGGCTGCGGATCGAGGAGGAACCGGTCGGTCCCTGGCACAGCAAGGACCGGGCGTACCTTGCCGCGGTGGGCCCGCGGGGAGCCGAGGCGGGGCTGATCGCCCTGCTCTTCGACGAGTCGGTGACGGAACCGCTGTGCCGGACGGACCTGTACGTGGCCGGCCTGGACCCGGCCCTCGACCAGGACGCACTGAGCCGGGACCTGCTGCCCTGCGTCATGGCGGGAGGCTGGTTCAACTCGCGGGTCCTGCTCGCTCCGGGGCTGTCCGGCGGTGCCCGGCGGCAGGCCGTGGAGTCGCTCGTCGCCGCCGCCGAGGACTTCGCCGCGGACTCCTCGGCGGGCTCGATCGCCTTCAGCTGCGTGGGCGCACAGCAGCACGAGCTCCGGAGCGTCCTCACCGACGCCGGCTACCTCGCGCTTCCCACCGGGCCCCGGCACGTGATGTCCGTCGGCTGGGACGAGTACGCGGGCTATCTGGGATCCCTGCGCTCCCGCCAGCGGCTCAGGGTCCGCAAGGAGCACCAGCGGATCCTGGACTCCGACGTCTCCACGCGCGTGGAGCGGATGGACGGGTCCAACGTGGCGGACGTCGCGAGACTCGCTCGCGCCGTGGAGGGCAAGTACGAGATGGACGCCACGAGCGACCAGCTGGAGGAGTGGTTCCGGGCGATCGCCGCCGCCCCTATTCCCAACGTGCTGTTCACTGCCGACCGCAAGGGCGCCCGCTGCGCGTCCACGCTCTGGCTGAGCCGGGGCCGGCACCTCTACGGCTTCCACAGCGGAGCGGACTACGAGCTGTCCGACGGCCTGCCCACGTACTTCGAGACGGCCTACCGGATGCCGATGGACTACGCCTGCGCCTCGGCCGGATCCATCGGGGTCCTCGAGTACGGGGTCGATTCCGACCGCGCCAAGCTCAACCGCGGTTCCACGGCCCTGGACCAGTACGTCTATCTCAAGGCGACCAGCCCCGAGGTGCAGCGGCGCCTCGAAGCCGGTCTCACCCGGTCATCCACGGTCACCGGCTGATCCGCCTCCGCGGACCCTCCGCGGACCCTCCGGGTACGTGACCGAAACAGCAAGGAGTGTGTGGGGGAACATGACAGTGATGGCAACATCCGCAACGCCCGGGCAGGGCGTCGCCGAGCACGTTCTGTACCTGGGATGGCAGGCCGAGGCGGCGGATGCCCTGACGGTCCACGGGGCCGAGGTCACCTGTGTGGTCACGGTCGAGGACGCCGGCGCGGCCCGCGAGCACGGCTTCGCCGGCGGCCTGGTCGTCGTCAAGGATCCGACCTCCGCGGAGGAGGTGCTGGCCGGTCTGTTCCGCGCCGGCGTCGATCCGGCGGGCCTGTCCCGCGTGGCCAGTGAGGAGGAGTTCGCGCTGGTCACGGTCGGGGCCATCGCCGCGACCCTCGGGGCACGCAGCATGTCCGTGCCGACCGCGCTGGCGCTGCGCGACAAGTTCGTACAGAAGCGCCTGCTCCGGGAGGCCGGCCTGCGCGTGGCCCGGTGCGCCGTTGCCGAGACCCTGGCGCTGTGTTCCGCGACGGACATCGGCTTTCCCCTGGTGGTCAAGCCGATCGCCGGCGGAGGCGCCCGCTCCACCTACGCCCTCACGTCGCAGGACGACCTGGACCGGCTGACGCAGGAGACGCCCGCCGCCGAACAGAACGGCCCCTGGCTGGTCGAGGAGTTCATGGCCGGTGTCGAGCTGCACGTGGACGGCGTGGTGCGGGAAGGGGAGGTGATCTTCCTGAGCGTGTGCCGCTACCTGCAGAACCTCATCGGCATCCGGGACGGCGGTCTGGTCGGCTCCGTCGTCCTGCCGCCCGCCGGGCACGCACCGCTCTACGCAGCGGTCGAACGGCTGACCGCCTCCGCACTGGCGGCCCTCGCGCACCACGAGGGCGTCTTCCACCTGGAGTTCTTCCAGCAGGACGAGTCCCTGGTGTTCAGCGAGTGCGCGGGCAGGATCGGCGGCGGACTCATTCGTGAGATGCACGCGTTCAGCTCCGGGCTCGACCTCTACGACGAGTGGGCGCGCGCCGTCCTGGGCGTGCCCAGCGGCGTCCGGTCGCGGCACCCGTTCTCGAACGCCTCGTACGGCTGGGTCAACCTCCCCGTTCCGGCCGGGCGCATCGAGTACCTGCCCGGGGTGGACGACCTCATGGAGCAGCCGGGTGTGGTGCTGGCCCAGGTCTCGGGAAAGGCCGGCGAACCGGTTCCGGACCTCACCTCGGGCTCCCACATCCGAGTGGCCCGGCTCGCCGCCCACGGGGAGGACGCCGAAGGAGCGGACGCACGGCTCAGAGAGCTCGCCGCATGGTTCCCCACCCGGGCCCGGGTGGCCACGGCAGAAGGGATCACCCGATGAGTTCCGCCGGAGACGTTCTGGTGCTGTCCAAGCGGGAGGCGGGCGGAGTCGGGCTGATCGGTACCCAGCTCAGGAGGCTGGGACTGCGTCCCGTCCTGGTGTCCGCACTGCCCGACGACCGCTACCGCGCGTACTGCGACGAGCACGTCCTCCTCGACTGGGACACCGAATCCCTGGAGGACCTGCTCCTGCGGCTCAAGGAGCGCGGGATCGAGCCGGTGGCCGTGGTCAACCTCGTGGAACCGCTGATCCCTTGGCAGATAGCACTCGCCGAGCAGTTCGGGCTGCCGGGGGCGAGCTCCGGCCTGGCCGTCTTGCTGAGCAAGCTGCTGGTGCGTCGGCAGATGCGCGAGTCCGGGCTCTCCCCGATGCGCTTCACCGGCGGGCCGGCGGCGCGGCTCACGGAGGACGAACTCGCGGAGGGCGGGCCCACGTTCTTTCCGGCGATCGCCAAACCCTCCCAGGATTCCGGGGGGTCCCGATGGGTCCGACGGGTCGATTCGCCGGAGGAACTGGCCGCCTACCAGAGGGAACTGACGGAGGCCGGCCTCAGTGCGATGGAGATCGTGGTGGAGGAGTACCTGGAGGGGACCGAGTTCTCGGTGGACGGTCCGGTGCTCCGGGGCGGCTTCACTCCGCTGTTCGTCGTGGAGAAGCCCTTCCACGACGAACAGCGCCACCACGACTCGGGCATTCGCGTGTCGCCACCGCAGAACGCGCGGGTCGCAGCTGCCGTAGGGGCCTTCGGGCCGGTCCTGGACGCCCTCTGCACGGACCTGGGCCTGGACCGGTGCTGGCTGCACGTCGAGGGCCGGGTCCTGCGGGACGGCACGGTCGGCCTGATCGAAATCAATCCGCGTCCGGGCGGCGGCATGTACCAGTCCGCGACCATCCGCACCTGCGGGATCGACCCGGTCGGAACGGCGGTCCTGATGGCCCTGCCGGGGTTCGACCCCGGCACGCTGGGATCGGTCCGCAGGAGCACGGAGACGGTCGGGCTGCTGGACATCGAGACGACCCGCACGGGCCGCGTCAGGGTGGAGACGCCCGAGGCGGAGCTCAAGGCGCTCCCCGGGGTCCTCGACTGCTACCTCGACGAGGACGATTTCACCTCGGCCCATGAAGAGAACTTCTTCGCCGGGTTCCTGCTCGGCGGGGAGGACCTTCCGGAGCTCCAGGAGGCCGAACGACGGGTACGGGCGACTCTGCGGTACACCGTCGAGTAGGGCCCGAACCGCTCGGCCGCGGCACGGCTGCTGCAGCACGCAGTCCGATCCGGCACGCACACCAACTCCGGAGCCAACTCCAACGCAGCGTCCGAAGGGGCCGCCCCATGACGACCACCATCCTGAGTACCCCCCAGGCGCAGCCCGGGAAGCAGGAACCGACCGGGTACGAGACCCCGAAGCCCCTCCGGCTGGACGAGCTGCACGGCTCCCTGTCCGACCCGGTACTGGGCTCGATGACCCTGCTCAACGAGATCGCCGGCCGCTACCCCGAAGCGGTCTCCTTCGCGGCGGGACGTCCGTACGAGAAGTTCTACGACCCCGCCCAACTGCACCTCTACCTGGAGCTGTTCACCCGCCACCTGGAGGAGGACCTGGGCCGGACACCGGAACAGGTCCGCACGGCCCTCTTCCAGTACGGGCACACCAAGGGCTTGCTGACCGACCTGCTCGTCCAGAACCTCGCGGTGGACGAGGGCATCACCGCCGACCCCGAGTCGATCGTGGTCACCACCGGCTGCCAGGAGGCGATGATCCTCCTGCTGCGCGCCCTGCGCACGGACGACCGCGATGTCATCCTGGCCCCCGCCCCCACCTATGTGGGGTTCCTCGGGGCCGCCCGGCTGATGGACATGCCGGTACGCCCGGTGCGGGAGGGCGCGGGAGGCATCGACGTCGACGACCTCGTCACCCAGATCCGGCGAGCCCGGGCGGAGGGGCTACGGCCGCGCGCCTGCTACGTGGTGCCGGACTTCGCCAACCCCAGCGGGCTGAGCATGAGCCTGGCCGACCGGGAGCGGCTGCTGGAGGTCGCCGCCGCGGAATCCGTCCTCCTCATCGAGGACAATCCGTACTCCCTCTTCAACGCCGACGGGCGGCGGCTGCCCACCCTCAAGTCCCTGGACCGGCGCCGGAGCGTCGTCTACGTCGGCTCGTTCGCCAAGACGGCCTTTCCCGGCGCCCGCGTCGGCTACGTCGTCGCCGACCAGCTCGTCGAGGGGGTGACCAGCGGGGAGGGCCCCCTCCTCGCCGATCAGCTCGCCAAGCTGAAGAGCATGCTGACGCTGAACACCTCGACCATCTCGCAAGCCGTCATCGGCGGCAAACTCCTGGCGAACGAGGGAAGCATGGCCTCCGCCACCCGGCGCGAAGCCGAGGTGTACGCCCGCAATCTACGGACCCTGCTCGACGGCCTGCACCGCCACTTCCCCGCGCCCGGAGCGCAGGTCACCTGGAACATCCCGGGCGGCGGAATGTTCGCGGTGCTCACCCTGCCCTTCGAGGCCGACGACGCGATGCTCGAATACTCCGCGGCCCGCTTCGGGGTGCTGTGGACGCCGATGCGGCACTTCTACGCCGGGGTCGGCGGCACGCACCAGATCCGGCTGTCCTTCAGCGTCCTGGACTCCGAACGGATCGACCTGGGCCTGGCCCGACTTGCCGCACTCGTTCACGATCGCACCACCAAGAGATGAGCGCCACGATGACCGCCAACCGCCTGTTCACCTCGGAGTCCGTGACCGAGGGGCACCCCGACAAGATCGCCGACCAGATCAGCGACACCATCCTCGACGCCCTGCTGCGGGAGGACCCGCACTCGCGCGTCGCCGTGGAGACGCTGATCACCACCGGTCTCGTCCACATTGCGGGAGAGGTGACGACGAAGGCGTACGCGCCGATCGCGCAGCTCGTCCGCGACAAGATCCTCGAGATCGGCTACGACTCCTCGAAGAAGGGCTTCGACGGTGCTTCCTGCGGCGTGTCGGTGTCCATCGGCGCGCAGTCCCCGGACATCGCGCAGGGCGTCGACACCGCGTACGAGAAGCGGGTCGAGGGTGCCGCCGCAGGTGAGGAAGGCGACGAGCTCGACAAGCAGGGTGCCGGCGACCAGGGCCTGATGTTCGGCTACGCCTGCGACGAGACGCCCGAGCTCATGCCGCTCCCGATCCACATCGCGCACCGTCTCTCCAAGCGCCTGTCCGAGGTCCGCAAGAACGGGACCATCCCGTACCTGCGTCCCGACGGCAAGACCCAGGTGACCATCGAGTACGACGGTGACAAGGCCGTCCG